>JANORY010000980.1:0-2451 GCA_031415535.1 Burkholderiales bacterium
CAGGCACCTAAAGCAAGCTTAAACAGCATGATTCGCGACAAGAAGGCGGGTGGGCTGCGTTAAAGCAGCCCTCTGTGCCGCGCTTCAAACACCGCCTCGCCGCGTGAGTTCACCGCCAGCTTGCGGTAGACGCGGCGCAAATAGCCCGTCACTGTGTGCCAGGTGATGCCCAGAACGTGGGCGATTTCATCATAGGTGAGGCCTTTTTCGATCAGGCGCAGCACCTCGTGCTCGCGATCGCTCAGAGGGTTTTTAGGCGGCTCACTGGAGTCGCTGGCAGATAACGACGCAGGATGGTTTGTGTAATTGTCGGTTTTGAATCGCTGCAGCATGCGTCGGGCCACGCTGGGGCTGATCGGCGAGCCACCAGCCACCAGTTCGGCGATGTGTTGGGCGATTTCGCTGGCGGGCGCGTCTTTCAGCAAATAGCCCACCGCACCGGCGGCAAAACTGCTGACAATGTGTTCGTCGTCACCAAACACAGTGACCACCATGCACAGTGCATCGGGTTGGTTGGCTGAAATCCAGCGGATGAAGTCGCGACCGTCGGCATCGGGCAGGCCCAAGTCCACCAGGTAAACCTGAGCGGCATTGGTTGACGCCAGCAGTTGGGCCTCCCGCACCGTCTGGGCGCTGAATGCCAGCGACAAGCCTGGGTCGGACTGCACGGCCGCTTCAAACATCCGACGAACGTGTGATTCATCTTCCAAAATGGCGACGCTGATCGGCAACGCCGCGCTGCCGGTGACCGGAGAGGATGAAGCGGACGCGGGCTGGGTCAAAGTCATCAGACCTTGAGAGTAGCGCCTGGACTGCCGCTGCGCAAGGCTTGGTTTATCTCATGTTTACCTTTGGCGGGCTGACGGCACGCGCCCAGATGAAGCTCACCCAGTGTTTTGGAAAACCTGCTTAAATCAGAAAAAGAGGGGCAACACAATGACAACAATTCTGGGCACTGGCGAATACCGATATCAAGTCGTCGAAGACTGGGCAAAACTGCCTGACGACTGGGAACTCAAGGACGTCGCGGCGGTAGCGGTCGACAGCAAGGACCAGGTCTACGTGTTTAACCGCGGCGAACACCCAATGATCGTGTTCGATCGCGACGGCAACTTCCTGCGCTCCTGGGGCGAGGGGCAGTTTCCGCGTGCTCACGGCCTGCATATTGACGAGAACGACATTCTTTACTGCACCGACGACCTCGGTCATTTTGTGCGCAAGTGCACGACCGACGGCAAAGTGCTGCTCGAGATTGGTGTGCCTGGCCAATCATCGCCCTACATGAGCGGCTTGCCGTTTCATCGTTGCACGCACACGGCCTTGTCGCCAACCGGCGATATCTATGTCAGCGACGGCTACGGCAATTCGCGCGTCCACAAGTACTCGCCGGATGGCAAGTTGCTGTTGTCCTGGGGCGAACCGGGTACCGACCCGGGCCAATTCAACATCGCCCACAACGTGGTCACCGACCCGGAGGGCTGGGTCTATGTCGCAGACCGAGAGAACCACCGCGTGCAGGTGTTCGATGGCAAGGGTCGCTACGAAACCCAGTGGGTCAACATGCACCGACCGTGCGGCCTGTACTGCTGTCGTGGCGACCAACCGAGCTTCATCATCGGTGAACTTGGACCCGCCATGCCGGTGAACCGGCAGATGCCGAACACCGGGCCGCGCCTGTCGTTTGTTGATGCCGAAGGCAAGCTGATCGCGCGACTCGGCGGCGAGGATGGGCCGGGCCTTGAGAGCGGCAAATTTGTCGCCCCGCACGGACTCGCGGTGGATTCGCGCGGCGATATTTACGTGGGCGAGGTCAGCTACACCGAGTATCCGAGACTGTTTCCGGATCAGACCGTGCCTTGGCGCATGCGTTCATTGCAGAAACTGAAAAAACTGAACTGAGTCACTTCTCCCGCGATTCTCTGGCGGTTCGCCCGCGGCAAGTTAACTGAGCTGGGGTCTCGGCGATTTGGCGTTAATTGTCGCTAAGCTGTATTCTGGGTGACGCGTTCCCGCAAAGAGGGATTCGATTTAAATTACCCCGGAGAGAATACTTATGAAGAACCCGATCGCCGCGACCTTGACCGCACTGACGCTGGCCGCCCTGTCGATGGCCAATGTCCATGCCCAGGAAACCAAGATTGCGATTGGCATGTCCGGCTGGACCGGCTTCGCCCCGCTAACCTTGGCCAAGGAAGCCGGAATCTTCAAGAAGAACGGGCTGGACGTCAGCATCAAGAAAATCCCGCAGAAGGATCGACATCTGGCGATTGCCTCAGGCGATATTCAGTGCGCAGCGACCACCGTTGAAACCTGGGTTGCCTGGAACGCGGCGGGTGTTGCGACTACCCAGATCTTCCAGCTCGACAAGAGCTTCGGTGCCGATGGCATGGTCGTCAAACCAAGCATCAGCAAGATCAGCGACTTAAAGGGCAAGACCGTTGCCGCCAGCGC
>JANORY010000981.1:0-10007 GCA_031415535.1 Burkholderiales bacterium
TCCAGATGTTTACTGATCTCGGGATGTTCGGTGAGCAATTCGAGCAAAGGCCGGCGCTGGGCGAGCGCCTGGCGGCAAATGTCGTACACCAGATCGTGTGCGTATTCACGGCCAATATAGGGGCCCAGACCCATCATGACCGCTTCACTCATGACCAGACCGTGCGTAGCGTCAATATTGCGCCGCATTGCCTCTGCGTCGACCTCAAGTCCTTCGAGCACCTGACGTGACTGCTTGAGCGCACCTGCCATCAAGCAAAACGCTTCCGGCAAAACGATCCATTCAATTTCCCACGGACCGGTTGAGCGCTCGTGATCGGCGACCATTGCATCCATCAGCGCGGCCGCGTGCTGGCGAACCACCGAAATCGACGCGTGAATATAACAACTGGCAATCGGGTTGCGCTTTTGCGGCATCGTGCTTGATGAGCCACGACCGTGGTGGTAAGGCTCATAAAGCTCGCCGACCTCGGTCTGCATCATCAGCTTCACGTCCATTGAAAGTTTTCCGAGTGTGCCCCCGACCAGGCCAAGGAACGCACCGACCTCGGCGATGTTGTCGCGAATCGTATGCCAGGCAATCGCCGGTTGGGCCAGGCCAAGCTCAGCGCACACTCCAGCCTGGGTTTCCATGGCACCTTGTTCGAGAGACGCGAGTGTGCCGCAGGCACCGCCAAACTCACCAACCAACACGCGCGGGCGCAGTTGGCCCAGGCGCACTCGATGTCGTTGAATGGCCGACAAAATCCCGGCCATCTTGTAGCCCAAAGTCACTGGTATTGCCTGTTGTAAATTGCTGCGGCCAATGACCGGTGTCAACCGATGTTGTCTGGCCAATTTGGCCAGCGCCTCGCCAATCGCCTTCAGTTCACCGTCGACCAGTTCCAGCCCTTCGCGAATCTGCAGAACTGTGGCGGTATCGGTAATATCCTGAGTGGTCGCGCCCCAATGTGCATACTCACCGAGCTTGTCGCGACACAAAGCGTTCAGTTGCGACACCACACCCAAAATCGGATAACCGATTCGCTCGGTCTGCTCGCGCAGTTTGGCCATGTCGATCTTCTCGATCCGGCAGTGACTGATGATTTCGTCGGCCGCTGTCTGCGGTATCAAACCGAGGCGGCCCTGTACCCGCGCCAGCGCCGCCTCGATATCAAGATACTTCTGCGTGCGATTTTCGTCGGACCAGACCGCACGCATCGCGTCGGTCGCAAAAATACCCTGAAATATCGACGAATCAATGATGCTGGCTGACATAAAAATACTTTCGAGAAAAGGTCGAAGAAGCGGATCAGGCTTGGCGCGGCTCAATTGTGGGTCAGTTTTGCATCAGTTGACGCGCGGTCAATTGCGCAACGATATTCAATCCAACGACCTCGGCAATCTTGATGCCATCAATTGCCGCACTCATGATGCCGCCGGCGTATCCGGCACCTTCACCCGCCGGATACAAACCCTCGGTGTTCAAGGACTGAAACCGCTTCGCCGGTTCAGCGCGTTCATCAAACCGGGCGATCCGGATTGGTGACGAAGTGCGGGTTTCCACGCCGGTCAGCATCGCATCGGCGAGATCGAAGCCGCGAATCTGTCGGGCGAATTCGGGAATCGCTTCCCTGATTGCGGCAATGGCATACATCGGCAGACTTGGATTGGCCGGGTTACCGAGATCGGTCAGGTGTACACCGGGCTGATAACTCGGTACTACGCTGCCCAACTGCGTCGAGGCGACCGATTTCAAGAAGTCCCCTACTCGCTGGCCGGGCGCTTGATAGTTTTGCCCCCCCAACACGAAGGCAGCCGACTCAAGCGCACGTTGAAAACGCACCCCGGCAAGCGCCTTGCTGCGATCATGTTCGGTAGCCAGCACTTCGCCACGGGTACCAAAGTCAAAATCGGCCGGCTGGATACCCACCACAATTCCGGCGTTGGCATTTCGTTCGTTACGACTGTACTGGCTCATACCGTTGGTGACGACGCGATCTGGCTCGGAACTGGCTGCGACCACCGTACCGCCAGGGCACATGCAAAAGCTGTAGACGCTGCGCTTATTGCTGGCATGGTGAACCAGTTTGTAGTCCGCAGAACCCAGCAAGCTGTTGCCGGCGAACGCGCCGAGCCGGGCTTCATCGATCAGACTTTGCGGATGTTCGATTCGAAAGCCGACACTGAATGACTTCGCTTCAATATAGACCCGCTGTCGGTGCAACATTTCGAAGGTATCGCGAGCGCTGTGGCCGATGGCTAGAACGATATGCTGCGCATCGATCTGGGTACCGTCTTCAAGGCTCAGTCCTCGAACTTGCGCTTGTTCGATCTGCAGATCGGTCACTTTGCTGTTGAACCGATACTCGCCGCCAAGCCGAATAATTTCGCGTCGCAGAAACTCGACCACCTTAACCAGTCGAAACGTCCCGACATGCGGCTTGCTGACGTACATGATCTCTTCGGGCGCACCGGCCCTGACCATCTCCAACAATACCTTGCGCCCGTGAAACTGCGGATCTTTAACCTGACTCCACAATTTACCGTCGCTGAACGTACCGGCACCACCCTCACCAAACTGTACATTGCTCTCGGGCTTGAGTTGGCTGTTGCGCCAGAATCCCCAGGTGTCCTTGGTACGCTCACGCACAATCTTGCCGCGTTCGAGTATCAGGGGTCTGAAACCCATTTGTGCCAGGGTCAGCGCGGCGAACAATCCGCAAGGCCCGGAACCAATGACCACCGGGCGAATAAAATCACGTTCCGGCGCTCGTGTCACGAACCGATAAGTTGTGTCGGGCGTGGCACTGATAAGCCCACCCTTCTGGGTGGTTTGCTGGGCGTCGGCCAAGATCGCCGGGCTATTCCGGGTAATGACATCAAGTGTGTAGATAAAGTGAACGTCGCTGCGTTTGCGGGCATCGACGCCACGCCGGAAGATCGTAACGCTGACGATATGATCCGCTGGAACATTTAATCGATCACGTACTGCTTGATCAAGTGCCTGCGGCAAATGATCGATCGGCAATTTGATCTGGGTCAAGCGGATGGAGGGCGCAGCGGCAGTGGCAGCGGCAGCGGCAGCGGCAGCGGCAGCGACTAGGATATCGGGCATGATGGTATTCAACGATCCGGCAACTAAGCGACTGGCGATTGACTCAAGCGTGTACGAATCTCCTCAAGATCATTACCGCTCTGCCGGGCCATTAGCAGTGTTTGATCGAGTCCCAACACACCAACCCGAGCAAAGGCCCACAGCGCAGCACAGCGCCGACCGGTTCGACAATAGGCGAGAATCGGCGCTGGCAGCTCCTTCAGCAGTTGGCCAAATGCGCGACCATCCGGCGGCCCTACGGTCGAAAAAAGTACCGGCAAATAGACGAACTTGATGCCCTTGGCCTGCGCGGCTGCCTTGATTGCGGCAGACGCGACGGCGCCGTCTTCGGAATCCGGGCGGTTACAAATAATGCTTCGAAATCCGGCCGCCGCAATCGCTTCAACATCTGCAACGCTGATTTGTGCCGCGTAGCAAAAATCATCGCCAGCCGCCTTTAACTCAAAGGCCTTTAGTTCGGACATCGCAGTTCCTTGATCACCAAAACTTCAATTTGATTAATCTCTGTTAACGAAGCGCGGAAGAATTCTAGAACACTCAACCGATAACGCTTAATAATGGGGCGGTGTATCTTCGCGCGGATCGTGTTGAGCATTTTCCCCCGCCACCGATTGCTGCTGCTCGCGCAATGCGCGCATGCCGCGCTGCAATTGCTCGATCTGCTCTTGCTGGCGAAAAACCGAGTGATTCAGAGCCTCGATCAGATCATCGGTGTAAGTGAGCTTGATTTCAAGTTCCGCTAACCGCGTCTCAAGCGAATCAGTCATCGCGGCCTCCGGCAACCTTAGCAACCACTACGATCAGGGTTCCCCGACACTGTACCGATTGCCCAGCCCTGATCTTTGCGGTCTTGCGACTCTCAAGTTGACCGTCAACGCGGACCAGCCCATCGGCTACCAAATGTTTGCCCTGGGCACCGCTATTAGCCAGACCCATCGCCTTAAGCAGATCGCAGATACGAATATGATCTTCATTCAAAGTAAATTGGATTGATTTCATAAAAATCCAGAAGGCTAAGCCCGGACTCTAACACTTGATAAATCACTCGGCGATATTGGCGGCTACGCATAGTCCTTCCGTCAAATTGCCGCGATGGGTCAACCTGGGATTGGTGGTCAGCAGCCATCGGGCAGCGCGCAGGTTCCGTTCATCCTCTGACACATTCGAATATCAAACCGCTACGCGCATGATCGAGCGACCACGAACTCAGTGCTGTTCGCCGGCACCTCGACATGCTGACCATCCTGTTCTCGACCTACAACGGCATGCAAACCTTGCCGCGCATGCTCAAACAATTGCAAGACATGGAACGCCCAGAGCATTTGCGGATTGTTGCGGTCGATAATCGCAGCAACGATGGTTCTCTGGAGCTGCTGCAAAAGGCCGGTGCTGATCTGCCGATTACCGTCTTTGAATGTCGTGAACCCGGCAAAAACAGGGCGTTGAATTACGCTTTGGACCGCATCGTGGGAACGCTCGACGACGAGGACCTCGTGGTGGTTACTGACGATGATATTGTGCCGGATCAGGACTGGCTGCTGCAATTGTCCAGTGCGGCAATGGCCCATCCATTGACCAGCGTTTTTGGCGGCACCATACGGCCCGAGTGGCCGACCGATATTCCCAAATGGATACCCGATCTTGAAGGTTTCTTCGCGGTCTTGTTTGCGACCACCTCTGCACACAATGGAATCTGTACCAGTCGCGACATTTACGGACCGAATATGGCCGTGCGCGGCAAGTTGTTCAAGCGCGGGATTCGCTTTAATCCGTCCATCGGCCCCGACGGCAGCACGCAGTTCGGCATGGGCAGCGAGAGTGAATTGCTGCGACGTCTGGAGCGCGCGGGCCATAGCTTTTTCTTTTGCGAGGCGGCAGTGGTCGGCCATCAAATCAAACCAAGTTTATTGCGCTGGCAATCGGTGTTGTCTCGGGCGCACCGCTACGGCCGCGGTCTGGGCCTACTCGATGCGCAGGAGCGCAGCCCGAATAATTCAACACTGCAGTCACTCAAACGGGCGGTGACGGCGGAACTCAAAGCCCTGGCCACGCTGCTGCCCGGGCTGACAGATCGGCGCCGCCGCGTTTTATTTCGGCGTGAAATCGAGCGCGGCCGCCTGACCACTCTGCGGGCGCCCAGCCTTAATTTGTCGGCGGTCATGCGAAAGGCGATTCGCGCCACCCCTACCCCAGTCGCCGTCCCGGTTGCACCGCTCGGCAGCCAGCCGATCACAGCAGCCAGCTTGCGCACGGCCTCTGCATCGGCCGCCAAGTCACGTGAAACAGCCGAAACTGCTGAAAGCTAGTTCGTGTAGTGTTTCACACAGGCGCCCTGCCAGCCAAACTGACTGACGATATTCATAAAGGCTCGGTCTGGTTGCGCACGAACCGTTATGAATTCACCCGTTACCGGATCGGTCAGTCCTAACTCGATACAGGTGAGTAGCAGGCGCGTACAGCCGAATTGCTGCTGAAAGAAGCGATTATGAAGTCCTTTACCGTGGGTAGCGTCGCCAATAATCGGATGGCTGATATGCTTCATGTGGCGGCGTAACTGATGACTGCGCCCGGTCTGAGGGCAGAGTTCAACCAGGGCGTATCGAGTGCTCGGGTGTTGATCAAGCGCATAGGGTAGTTCGACCACGGCAAGTTTGCGAAAGCTCGTGTGGGCCGACTGCGCTGCACCCTGCTGCACGCGGGGGCTATAGGGATCGTGCTTGCGGCTGAGCGCATGATCGATCTGACCCGCGTCTGCCGGCCAGCCCCGCACCACCGCCAGATAGGTCTTCCTGACTGTATTCATTTCGAACTGCCGGCCGAGCGCCCGGTGGCATTCAAGGTCGAGCGCAAACACCAATACGCCCGAGCAGCCTTTGTCGAGGCGATGCACCGGATGCACGACTTGACCGATCTGATCGCGCAAGATCTGTACGGCGAAACGGCTTTCGTGGCGATCAATATCGCTGCGATGCACCAGCAGTCCGGCCGGCTTGTCGATCGCAATCCAGTGTCGGTTATGAAAAAGTACAGTCAAGGCGGTCATGGAATACGCGGTGCGGTATTGGTCTGATTTTTCGGGCGTTACGATAATATCAATTGAGTGATGCAAAAAAAATCTGAGTTACCGACCAAGATCTGTGCCGTCTGTCAGCGCTCTTTTGCGTGGCGAAAAAAATGGCAGCGGGTTTGGGACGACGTTAAATACTGCTCCGACCGGTGTCGTCACGCCAGCAAGGTCAAATCATGAGTCTCGATACTTTTCCGGAAGGTTTTCGCGCCTTGATCATTGGTTCGTCAGGTGCCATTGGTAGTGGCTTGGTCGCGCAGTTGCGTTCATTTTCAAGATGCAGCGCGGTCGCCGAACTGCATCGCAGCTCAATCCCGGCAATTGATTTTAATAGCGAAGATTCAATTGCACAGGCGGCGGCTGCGCTCGCCGATCAAGCGCCCTTCGATCTGATCATACAGGCGGTCGGCGTCCTGCATAACCAACACTTCATGCCCGAGAAAAAACTGTCCGATCTGAACTACCAGCAATTGATTGAGACCTTCCAGGTAAACACATTCGGACCGGCGCTGTGCCTGCGTCATTTTTCAAAGTTGCTGTCCAAGGGTCATGCGGTCATGGCGATTATCTCGGCTAAGGTTGGCAGCATTGAAGACAATCGACTGGGCGGCTGGTACAGCTATCGGGCATCGAAGGCAGCGTTGAACATGCTGGTCAAGACTGCGGCCATCGAGTTGGTCAGATCGAAGCCCAAAGCAATCGTGGTCAGCCTGCATCCGGGGACCGTCACGTCGCGGCTGTCGCAACCGTTTCGTGGCGCAGAGATTGGCCGTTCGCCCGAGGACGCGAGTGCTGATCTACTCCAAGTGATCGGCCAACTGACTGGCACCGATAACGGCCAGTTCCTGTCCTATACCGGCGATCGATTGCCGTGGTAACCATCGATTTCATCAGTTAATTCAGCGATACAGTTTTCGCAAGCCAGTTTCGCAAGCCAGTTTCAGCGACCCAGTTTCAGAGCCGCCGTTTCTGATTGGCAATTACGAGCCGCCCGTAAACCTTTGGCGCGCGCCTGACTGATTTCCGTGCGAGCCGCCAACAACTGAGCTCGAAACTCCGAATCCGATTGCAGCCGTGCCACCGCTGCCGCGCCGACTTGGCGCCCACTATCAACATCACTTTGCCAATGCGCGCCGCAGATCATGCGACTTTGACCAAAGGCGTGGCCACGCGCTAACAACAGGTCGGCACGTTCCGGTGCTAACTCGGTCAGCACCAGGCTCCAGGCCCAGCCGACCGCCGCATGCCCCGACGGGTATGAAGGGTCTTTGGCAATCGACGGTTCCTCGGCGGGTGCGCAAGTTGCCTCCTTAATCGCGATAAACGGACGCACGCGCTTGTAATGATCCTTGGCCGCGTTGGTACTGAGTCCGGCATCAGCCAAGGTGCGCCGAAGCAACATATTCAAGTGCGGCGTCGTCTCCTGCGAGATCGGCAGGTCGAGCGCACAGCTAAAGATCTCGGCCGCCTTTGGAAACTTCAGATTGGTGTCGTCAGCAGCCAACGTCCAGCGCGGTGAACCGCGCAATGCTCGCCCGGCCCGGTAAGCGGCCTCGTCGGCCGCCGCCGCAGCCGAGCCCGGCACGGGTGGTGCAGAGACCAGTTTCAAGCTGTCGGGTAAATCCTTGCGCTGCAGATAACCGATCAAGTAACCCGAGCCTGGCCGAATTTCAGGTAACTCAGCCGGCACTACCGTTGGAACTCCGGCGCGGGAGACCTTTGATTGGATTGATGCGTTGGCGGGCGCATTACTTGCACCCGGCGAGACCTGGTTGGCTGTATCTGCGGACGCACAGGCACCGAGCAGTACCAGCAACGCTGAACCCAGCGTCACGCCTGCTGCAACAAAAATCGATTGTTTACGCATACATGTCAACCCACTTAAAGCCCAAAGCGCCCGTAGGATAATCGCTTCGAGGCCGAACGTCTAGGCGAGACCTATATGCATTAGGGCGCGCTCCAAGGGTTAATTAATTTAATGCCTGCGCCCTTATAGTCCCGCACATTGCGGGTCGCCAGCACAAAACCGTGCCGGTTGGCGATTGCGGCGATCGCGCAATCGCCAAAGTGAATCGGATTGCCCATTGCTTGCGTGCCCGCGAACACGCGGCCGAACGCGTGTGCACTATCCTGATCGAACGACAGCACGCGCGCCTCAAATTGGGCGACTAATTCTGTAGTCGCCTCCTGCAACGCCCTGCGACGTTTCCCCACGGGTAAGCTCTCAATGCCCGCCTGTAGCTCGGCCAATGTAATCGTAGTGAGGTAGAGCGTTTCCGGTGCTTGCCTATCCAACCAAGCCAACACTGTCGCATCAGGCTTCGGTTTAAGAGGTTCGTAAACAAGATTCGTATCCAGAATAATCATGATTCAAAGTTCACCGGCCGCACCGGGTTGCGCCTGCGTGTCTTCGGAAATTCAACGCCCCTGTGTTTTCGGCCGATTTCTGCTAGTACCGTTCCCATGCCCTGCTTCGGTCGTACTGCATTCTGCAAGATCATGCGCATTTCGGCCTCTGTGCTGCGCCCGCGCTGCTCAGCGCGTTTCTTGAGGGCGCGTAATGTTTCATCCGGCAGATTTCTGATCGTCACAGCCGCCATAGATAGCACTCTTTTGATTTGACACCTTTACGATAGCATTTATATATGATGATATCAAATAGATAATAGGAAATTTAAAACCTGTTTTCGCACTTGAGTCATCCCGCCTCGCCACCGACGTGAGAGGCCTGACGCGGCCTGGCGCGCCAAGCCGCCTTCATCAGTAATCCCGAGGAAGAAAAGCGCCTGGCCAGCGCGCGCCACCAGCAAAAGGTGGCGGATGCGATGTTCAAGGGAATACGCCGTTACTTCAGCAAGAATCCGCCGAAGGGACGCAATTCGCGTCAGACTTAGCCATCGTCCCTAGACTGATATTCCGATGATTTCGGTAGCGCGCCTTACGCTGTAGCGCTTCATCATTCGGCACTCCTTTGTGCGATCGGCGTTAAACTTGGATATTATTTTCGTGAGGCCGGGTAATCATGGGCGCACCGCTTACAATTTCACGCAGAACGCTGACTGTTGAGCAATTTCACAAAATGGCTGATGCCGGTGTATTTCAAGGAACCGATCGCATCGAACTGATCGAAGGGGAGATGTTCGAAATGGCGCCAATCGGCCACGCGCATGCTTATCGAGTCAACCAAGTGGGCAGCCTACTTGGACGCGCGGTCGGCGACCAGGCGATCGTGTGGAATCAAAACCCGATCGCGCTGCCCCCCAACAATGAGCTGCAGCCGGATTTGGTCCTGCTTGAACCCAAGCGTGAAAAATTCAAGAACCAACTGCCGACCGCGAGCGATGTTCTTCTGATCGTCGAAGTGGCAGACACCTCGCTCACGTATGACCGGGACGTCAAGACGCCCATTTATGCCGCTAATCAAATTCGTGAAGTTTGGGTGATGGATATCCGCCAAGAGTTGCTTTTGGTGTTTCGTAATCCAATCGGGAATGCCTACGCGCAACTGCTGACGCTGCGTAAACAAGATTCAATTTCACCCGAGATGTTACCCACCGTTGCAATTCGCGTGAGCGATCTCTGGCAATAGGGCCGTATCGCGCAGGCCGTGACTACTGCACCCAAAACTCAAGGCCATCGGCCTGCACGCAGCGCCTATTGTTGGGCTCGGTGCCTCGCCAAAAGGGTGATTCACTTCGACGCGCTCGCAGGGGCAAACCGATAAAGGCAATCCGGCACCTTGGCGTCGCGCCCGATCAACAATCGCGTGCGGCCTTGCTAAATCAAAAGCAGCAAGACCGCTATTCAATGTAAAGAATACGACCTCTTCCAACGAGAATTCCAC
>JANORY010000982.1:0-8840 GCA_031415535.1 Burkholderiales bacterium
GCGCTGAGATTGCCCCTGCTGACTTCAGCGCGGGTTTCATGATCGCCATTTTTTTGGCAATGAATCATTTGCCGGGCTGAGATCAAGCTTTCAATCGGCGCGCGGTAACATGACACCGCCATCACTAGTGCTTGTAGAGACCTCGGGTGGCAAGTCTGAAGGAGCAAGACGCAATGAATGAAAACAAGTGAGCAGCGAAAAGCTTGAGGAGCCGCGCAAGGATCTTGCGCTGTGGGAATCACTTGGCGGCTTCCGAATCCTGTCCTGGGACGCGCAGCGTCGCACCTTGCGCGCCGCGTTCACGGTGAAGCGCGAGTATTGCCACACTAACGGCACCATCGCGCAGGGCGGGTTCATTACCGCCTGGATGGATGCCGCGATGGCTCAAGCAGTGATGTACGACACCGACAATCAGTTTTCGGTCGCAAGCCTTGAGATCAAGGTGAGTTTTCTGGAGCGGGTCGGGCCCGGCGAAGGAATTGCCGAGGGCCGTGTAATCCGGCGCGGCAAGCGGGTGGCGTTCCTGGAAGCGGAGCTTTTTGATGCCCAGGGTCGGATGGCCGCGATGGCCACCTCAACCGGTATGATCATCCCGTTGACCCGCTGAAGTTCAAATCCGACACGTATAAATTTCGAGGAGTTCGATAATGCCACGCACCGTTCGTTCCCTGTTGTTGACTGCTAGTTTCATGATGACAATCTTCGCGCTAGCCAGCCGTTCAGAGTTGGTGCTTGCGCAGCAGTCCTACCCGACAAAACCCATTCGTATCGTGGTGCCATATGCGCCAGGCGGCGCGACCGACATCATGGCCCGGCTGGTGGCCCAGAAACTATCCGAGATCCTCGGCCAACCCGTATTGGTCGACAACAAGCCCGGCGCAAACACCGGAATTGGCGCTGAGGCGGTCGCCAAGTCGTCGCCCGACGGCTACACGCTGATGTTTACCAACGATGCGACCTTTGTGCTGAACCCGGCCCTGTGGACCACGCTGTCGTACAACATGACACGCGACTTCGTGCCGGTCGCGACCGTGGCCTACCTGAACTTGTCGATGGTGGTCGCCGAGAGCTTGCCGGTCAAGAATTTCGCCGAACTGGTGGCTTGGACGAAGTCGAAATCAGGGACCATCAGTTACGGATCGTACGGTGTCGGCAGTCAGGCTCATCTGATGGGCGAGATGTTCAAGAAGCTGACCGCAACCGACATTGTGCACGTGCCGTATAAGGGGTCCGCGCCGGCGGTGACCGATGTCATCGGCGGTCAGGTCGTGTTCACGTTTCCAGCGATCCCGACCGTGCGGGGTTTCCTGGAGACCGGAAAATTGAAGGCCCTGGCGATCTCTGGTGAGAAACGTTCGCCTCTGTTACCCGAGGTCCCGACGTTCAAAGAACTTGGCTACAAGGACATGGACATCGGTGCCTGGTATGCCTTCTTCGCACCGTCCGGCACACCGCGCGAAGTGGTGGCCAGGTTAAACGCCGCTGTTGCTACGATGCTGTCGAATCAGGAGTTTGTAGACCGACAGCTCGCTCCGCAAGGCATGCTCGCGATGAACCTGAGTACCGATCAGGTGGCAGCGCTCATACGCACTGAAAGCGATCGGATGTCGCGAATCGTCAAGCTGTCGGGCGCGAAGGTTGAATGAAGTTTCTCATTCAGGGGCAATGCCTCAAGTATCCCAGCTATCGCCATCGTCGTTGCTGGCCATAGAACCGCCGTCGTCCCATGAACTCGCATCGTTAACACCAAAGTTCTGTCCGCCCGCGTCGCTGTTCGTATCGATCGGAATCAGATCATTGTTCGCCAAGCTGTCGGTGGCTTGCTGCGGATGTTCGTTGCCGCCCATCATGCTCTTGCCAATCGCCTGAGCCGCCATGACCCCGGCGCCGACTGCCAGCCCAGCCGCCAGTCCACCCATGACCTTTCCGCCCATGCCAGTACCGCCCATGCCGCTACCGCCGCCTTGGCCGAATCCTGTTCCCATAGGTCCGGCGGCACCGAAGTTTTGTGGTCCGCCCAGGCCACCGCCCGATCCTGCCGGGTTGCTAGCGTAAGCGGGCTGTGCCGCATTGGCGTTAAGCGGGTTCGAACCGGCACGCGCTGTACCTGCTGTTGCTGCTGTAGTCGCTGAAGCCGCTGTTGCCGCTGTAGCAATACCGGCGGCCGATTTTCGGCGGAACATGAATAGCCCGAAGCAGGCCACCAAGCCGCCGACGCCAATCGCCATCGCCCAGGGGAAGGGCTGGGCGGGGGCGGCTGCAGCGGCATTGCTCGATGCACGATTGGCACCGTTACCGGATCCCGGGTTGCCTGCTGAATTGCCCTTGGCGGTGAGCTGAGTGCGCAACTGCTGCACCGACTCGGATTTGGCGAACGGCAGACCCGGCGCCAGTTTTTCGGCGGTTGCCAGCGCTTCGCGAGCGCGGCCCATCTGGCCTTGCTTGGCGGCAATTTCAGCCTGCACAAAATGTGCTTTGGCGCTGTTTGGATGGGAGATTAATACCTGCTGCATCATCGTTTGTGCCTGCTCAAGTCGCCCGGCCTGAACCGCTTCATAGACCTGATTCAGCGTTGGATCGGTTTGAGCAATTGCTGAAAGGCCGACACTGATGAAGGCAATTGCAGCGAGCCACTGGATAGCGCGCTGACTGAAGTATCGATTCCGCATAATGACTGGATTCCTTGGTTTAGGCGCCGCTTGGATTGAGAACATGAGAAAAGCATTTCGCATATTGAGCAGTATATTGGATGCGAAGTATATGGGAGCATTCACGAGCAATACAAGATTGTGGCGGCTAACGAGCTGGCCACGCTGGCCGACGAGCGCGCGCAAGTTCTGTATGCGCACTTGGGTTTTTGCTCAGCTTCTTTCGCAATGCGCCTTCAAGCACAAGGCAAACTCATCGAATGCGGGTTGCAGATCGGGAATCGATCGGGTGACGAGCGGCGCAAGCCAGCCTGTGTAATCCTCACGCATGGCGAACTCGACGCTTCCCGTAGCAGTGGGGCGCAGCTCAAAGATGCGTTCCCCCTTGAACATTCCGAACGGCATGCCACCGCTCCACATCATGCGTCTGGGCGCATCGAACATCACTACCGTGACCGGGAAGGCGCGGCCGGGCGCGACTTTGGCATGCACCGTGATCTTTTCGCCGAACGCGATGTTGCCTTCGACACGTGAGACCGTCGTGTTCCAGCGCGGATAAGCTGTTGCGTCGGTCAGAATGCGCCAGACCGCTTCGGGTGCGGCCTGGATGATGCTGGTAGTGGCGAATGACTTCATGGTGAATGACTTTATGGTGAATTACTTTATCAACCAACGATAACATACGGGTTACCATATAGGCAGCAAAAATCAGCCATTGAGTGCCAGTGCCGCCATCACCAGGTCCCAGGATCGATCGTAAGCGGGCGCATTGCGTCGAAATGCAACTGAGCTTGCCGAACCGGCGCTGTGACGGACCGTTACGCGAGTGCCGGTGTCGACGGCCTCGAACGTGATTTCGACCTGGGTGGGGTTCTCTGGGCCAGTTCCTGGATACCAGTCGAGCAACAAGCGACTGGCCGGTTCGAAGTCATGAACTACCCCCAACTCCACCTCAGTTCCGTCGCTCGATCGTTCGAAGAATCGTCCCGCAGCCTCGATGCGGATCGTGCTCTGCGCGTCCTTGGTATGGCGTCGTCCGGTGGGCCACCACAGACCGGCGTGCTCGGTGAACAAGCCGAACGCGCGCCGCGGGTCGCAGGGCAGGACGACGCTCTTGACGATCATCGCTTCGCCAACTGCTCCAACTGTGACAGGGCCACGTCCCAGAAGCTGTCGATGAACTCCTGAACGGCGCGAAAACCTTGGACGCGTATGGCATAGATGTTCTGCGCGCCGCGCTCATTGGGAACGACCAACCCAGCGTCTCGCAACACGCGCAGGTGCCGCGAAACCGCCGGTCGACTGATCGAAAATCGCTCCGCGATGGCCCCGACCGGCATGGGCGTGTGGCGCAGTTCAATCAGAATCTTGCGGCGGATTGGATTGCCTAAGGCATCGAGTGCATTCATGGAACATGTAGGTTACCATAGCTCTGTGCGGGAGGCAGTAGTTTGCGGCAAAGCGTATCGTCGTTATGTCACTGGAGTTGAACATGAAGACCGAGCTTCTCTACCTCTTGTTGACCGCGATGCTTACCGGCGTTCTCTGGATTCCGGTGGTCATCGGCTATGTGTCTTCGCGTGGGATTCCGACGCCGTCTGACTACAAAGCGGCTTCGACCTCATTGCTGCCAGACTGGGTGAATCGCGCCAACCGGACTCACCTGAACGCGGTCGAGAGTTTTGCGCCGTTCGCGGCCGTGGTCCTGATCGCCAACCTGACCGGTGTGTCGAACACCGTGACCGAAAGTTGCGCAGCGGTCTACTTTTACGCCCGTGTCGCGCATGCCGTCATTCACATCAGTGGTTTCGGCCTGCTCATGGCCAGAACCGTGGCGTTCACTGTCGCTTGGGTCGCATTCATTGTTTTCGCGGCAGCGGTGTTGCGAGCTGCGACATGACGTCATTCCGAGATGCAGTTGCCCCGAATATCCAGCATGCGTCGAGGCTCGTTATACAAGGTTCGGCTGCCCCTGCAATTGGTGTGCAATAAACCCGCCAGACTGCCGAGTCCAAAGCGCCGCGTAATGCCCGCCTTGGCGCAGCAATTCATCGTGACTGCCTTGCTCAACAATCCGCCCCTCATCCAACACCACCAACCGATCCATACGCGCAATCGTAGATAAGCGATGCGCGATCGCAATCACGGTCTTGCCAGCCATCAAGGTATCCAACTGTTCCTGAATTGCCGCCTCGATCTCGCTGTCCAGCGCCGAGGTCGCCTCGTCGAGCACCAGAATCGGCGCGTTCTTTAATATCACCCGCGCCAGCGCCACCCGCTGGCGTTGACCGCCCGATAACTTCACGCCGCGCTCGCCGCTGTGCGCCGCATAACCGGTCCGATCCTTCCAGTCGCGCAGGCCGAGAATGAATTCATGTGCATGGGCCTGGCGCGCCGCCGCTTCAACCTCGGCATCGCTGGCCTGTGGCCGGCCGTAACGAATATTCGAGGCGATCGAGCGGTGCAGCAGTGATGTGTCTTGAGTGACCATGCCGATCGCCGTACGCAGACTCTCCTGGCTGACCTCACGCAACTCCTGACCGTCAATACGAATCTGGCCGCCCTCAATGTCGTGAAAGCGCAGCAGCAGCGCGACCAGCGTCGATTTGCCGGCACCCGAGCGTCCGATCAGGCCGATGCGTTCGCCCGGTTTGATCACCAAAGACAGCTCGTTGATGACCGGCTTGCCGCCGCGCTCCAGCAGGCCGTAGCTGAAATTAACCTGATCAAAACGGATCTCGCCGCGCGATACCTGCAGGGGTTTAGCATCGGGTTTATCGATCAAGGCATGTGGTACTGCAATGGTTTCCATGCCCTCTTGCACGATGCCAATGTTCTCGAAAATGCCGCTGACTTCCCACGACACCCAACCGGCCATGTTGGCGATCTGCCAGGTCAAGGGCAATGCCGTCGCTACCAGTGCGGCGCTCGCTTCGCCGCGCACCCACAAGTAGATGCCGATCACGGCGGTGCTGACCACCAGCAGGGCGTTCAGGCAGGATAATGTCGCCATGAACAAGGCGGTCAAGCGCATGTGATCGCCGACCCGGTCGCGGTGTTCATCAATCGATTCACGCACGTACTGATCTTCATCGCGCGCTCGGGCAAACAGTTTGACAGTCAGAAAATTGGAGTAACTATCGACAATCCGGCCCATCAGTTGCGAGCGGGCTTCGGAACTGATTTTCGACAGGTCGCGCATGCGTGGCACGAAGAAGCGCAGGAACAGTAAATACGCAGCGATCCAGATCAAGGTCGGTGCGGCCAGTCGCGCATCGGCGCTAAGCATCAGCACCAGTGCGGTCATGCCGTAGATCAGGATGTACCAGATTGCACGGATGCTCGACACCACGCTCTCGCGCAAGGACATGCCGGTATTCATGACGCGATTGGCTATTCTGCCCGCAAAATCATTCTGGAAAAACGGCCAGCTTTGGCGGATCACATGCCAATGCGATTGCCAGCGAATCAAGGCGGTGACGCCGGGGACCACTGCGCAGGTACGCACCAGGGTGTCGATCATCAGCATCAGTGGGCGGACGATCAGTACCAGGGCAATCATCGCGGCCAGATACGGCCATTGGGCCTGTAGAGCGCCGCTGCGATCGACAGCGGTCATGAGACCCACCAGTTGGCCGATAAATACGGGGATGGCCGAATCAACCAGCGCCACGCCCAGACCGGTGATCAGCATGGTGGTGTACAGGCCGCGTGTCTGACGGATGAAGTGCCAATAGAACGCCAGCAGGCCGGGTGGCGGGCCGAGCGGCTCGGTGCCGGCTGGCGGCGTCAACAGGCGAGGTATGCGGGTTTCAAAGAAGTTGAACAGCCAGGACGGGCGCAGACCGGTGCGAGCGCGGTCGTGGGGTAATTGATCTTGAGTCATGGCGAATTGTCGCCGATACCGCCGCCAGGGCAGCGCTGGCCCGTACTTGATCGAGCCCAGAAAGCTCTGGTACTGAGCAGAGACAGTTGTCGATAGTTTAGGTAGTCAATTTGACTAGAACAAGAAATTTGCCTATTAAAGTAGGCGTTAGAAACTTTTATGCCGTCTAAATTAGAGTAATTTTTATGCATCGCTTGAAAATACGATCTTTGACGCCTATAATAATAGGCTTAAATACTTTTTAAGCCTATAATAATGAGCGATTTTTCCTTGCCTATGTCTGCCTTAGATCGTGTCACGCTGCTTGGCCAGCGCATTCGGATCGCTCGGATTAGACGAGGCTGGTCAGTTGTGGAGTTGGCCAACAAAGCTGGAATCAACCGCAACACACTGACGGCGCTGGAACTCGGCAAGTCTGGCACTGCCATCGGTGTCTGTCTCACCGTATTGTGGGCTCTTGGCTTGGAAAACTCCGTCGATGCAGTCGCCGATCCGGATGCTGATGTTCACGGCAAGGCGCTGGAGGCTTCACGTCGTCCTACTCGGGCGGGCAAGCCGCGTAAATCTAGCGATGACTATGATTTCTGAACGCAAAGCCTTCGTGTATATACAACTCCCGGGCACCGTGAACGCCGTGCCGGCCGCTCTGCTAAAGATACAAACCCTGCCGGGCGGAACACAGGTTGGCCGCTTCCGCTACGGCGACCGTTACCTGCAGCGTGCCGATGCGGTTGCGCTTGACGCTTACCGCTTGCCGCTCGACAAGCTCGTCCACGAGTTCACCCAACTCAAGGGCATACCAGGTGCGGTACGCGACGCGAGTCCAGACGCTTGGGGGCGACGGGTTATCGAGCACAAGCTCGGGCGTGCCGTCGGTGACTTGCATGAACTCGACTATCTGCTGCATGGTCCGCAAGACGGCACAGGCTATTTGAGCTTTGGCCTCATGGCTGTACCGCCGCCGCCCAAACGCCGGTACAACCGGACTCATCAACTTGCCGAGCTAATCTCTGCTGCTCAGTCCATTGACGACGGCAAGCATGTGCCAATCCATCTGCTGGAACAGATCGAACCCGGTACCAGCATGGGCGGCGCGCGGCCCAAGGCCAGCATCGAGGATGCCGACTGCCTTTGGCTTGGCAAGTTCCCGGTCAACGGCGATCGCTGTAACTTGCAACGCATTGAGTACGCGACGCTAAAACTTGCATTTCGCTGCGGCCTGAGCGTAACGCAAGCTCGTCTGCAGGCGGTCGGTAACCGAGACGTACTGATGTTGCAGCGCTTTGACCGTGAACATACTGATCAGGGTTACCTGCGTTTTGGGGTGGTCAGTGGGCTGACGGTGCTCGACTGCGACGATAGTTATTTGAGTCGTGAACGCTGGTCCTATCTTCTGTTGGCCGACAACCTGCGTCGTTGGTCGGAGCAGCCAGCCGCGGACTGCGCTGAATTGTTTCGGCGTATGGCATTTAATGCAGCCGTGACCAACAACGATGATCATCCGCGTAATCATGCGCTGTTGCGCAGGAATAGGGGTTGGCGTTTATCGCCCGCCTATGACTTGGTACCAACACCCGTGCTAAGCATCGAGCGACGCGACTTGGCGCTGACGGTCGGACGCTACGGACGAACCGCAAGCGTTTACAACATTTTGTCGCAAGCGGCGCGCTTTGGCTTGTCAGTCGAAGTTGCGCGACACGAAGTTGACAAAATAGTCGCGGTCGTGCGGCAATGGCGCACAGTCTTCAGCGCCTGTGGTGTGTCGACTCAGGACCTGGACTATATTGCGCCGGCCATGCTGCCGGAATGTTTCTTGATTGAGCGTCCTCCGGCTGATTGAGCCGATGTAGTCTGCCGGTGCACGTGCGTGTAGTTGCGCCGGACATCGCCAGCGCTGCTTGCTGGTGCCACGCCGATCGACATTCGACTGTCGAGCATCAGCAGCATTGGAACCTACGGACTAAATCTTGGCTTTAGTGATTGCCATGCCTTGGCTATTTATCCGTGGTCTTACTTGCGGGAACTGGATTAGCCGCAAGCTGCGACACCGCTCGAGCCGCGAACCAGCAGGTCGAACGAAAGCAGGGATTGCTGGGCAATCGGTTCACCAGCAAGCGCCGCCAGAATCTGCGTGGCAGCGATCTGACCCAATTGCTGCGTCGGCAAGCTGACTGTAGTCAGCCCCGGGTTGGTTTCGGCGGCAATCTCGTGATTGTCAATACCGCAAATCGACAAATCATCCGGAATGTGCAGCCCCTGGCGCTGCGCTTCGAGCAAGGCGCCGGTCGCCAGCAGGTCGTTGCCGC
>JANORY010000983.1:0-5778 GCA_031415535.1 Burkholderiales bacterium
CACCCGCAATACACCCACATCGCCGGAGTCGGGCAACCCCATACCCGCACCGGCATGTAGCCGATGCGTGCCTTGTCTTCCATCACGATGAAGTCGCAGCAGGTCATGAATTTATAGTCGATCATCGGGTCCCAGGGCATCGACTGCGTGACGTCGTTGATAGCCTGCCCTTCGGCATACTGTTTCAGGTCGTAACCTGCGCAAAAAGCATTGCCGGCACCGCGAACGACAATCACATGTACCCGGTCATCGGCATTTGCCGCTTCCACTGCTTCACGAATCTCGCCGGGCATGGCCTCATTGATGGCATTCAAACGCTCAGGCCGGTTCAGCGTAATGGTGGCAATTCGACCGGCCACTTCGATCTTGATGGTGGAGTAAACCTTATCAGCCGCTTTGCTGGCAAGGCGTTTGCTCGGCGCAGCTTTTGTTGTTGGCATAGATTTACGAGTTGCAGTCGACGCCTTGCTGACCATGGCGGTTGTCTCGCATCTTTATTGTTGTTGGGTACATTGGATACTAGCAGTTCGTCTTGGTTGCTATTGCATTGGCCTGCGTCGGCTAGTGGCGTTGTTCGAATCAACTCCATCTAACGACTGCAAAAACGCCACCAGCGCCTGGCGTTCGTCCGGGCTCAAACCAAGTGCCGACAGCAGTTGACTCTTAGCCAGAACCGCACCACCGCCACGGTCGTAAAACTCGATCACTTGGTCGAGCGTCGCAACACCGCCGTTGTGCATGTAAGGTGCAGTGCGAGCGACATTGCGCAGGCTCGGCGTCCTGAACGACTGCCGATCTTTCGGGTCAAGGGTAATTTCAAAGCGTCCTAAATCCGGCTGCTCCAAAGATGCAAACGCGGCCAGATCGGCATCGGTCACCGTGGTTTGGACACCGGGCGCAAGCGGTACAACATAGGTTCTACCGGTCGTCCGAGACGGGACATTAGCCTCGCCGTTCGCCGAACCGTTCGACAAACCGTGCGCCGCACCGTCGGCCGCACCAGTGATATGAAATAGTTGGTCTGAAAGCAGCGCGTTTTGTTCGCCGATCAGATGACAGGCCGAGCAGCGCGCTTTGCCGGTGAACAATTGATAGCCGTGAATTTCGCGATCGCTCAACATCGACTGTTCGCCACCATAACGCCAACGGTCAAACCGTGATCTTGCCGATACCAGGCTGGTCTCAAACGCGGCCAGTGCCGCGCCGACATTCTCCATCGACGCAAGCGCTCCGCCAAATACCCGCTCGAATTCTCCGGCATAGTCAGGCAACTGACGAATCTTATCGAGCACATACCCGATCGATGGATTCGCCATTTCATCGGCATGCAGCAAAGGCAGCCAAGCCTGAGTCGCCAGATTGGACTCTCGACCGTCGTGAAACAGGTGCTTTTGCCAGGCGACATTTAACAAGGTCGGTGCGTTGCGACGCAGGCTCTTACCCTCAATACCCACCGCCGTACGCGATGCATTTGAGGTGTACCCTTCCTCGGGCACGTGGCACATCGAGCAGGACATCGTGCCGTTGAACGACAATCTACGATCGAAGAATAGCTTTTGGCCTAAAGCGCTTAGAGCAATACGGTCCGGCTGAAGAGAAGCGCGCGCAGGCAAGACCAAAGACGGCAATCCAAGCTCGTGCAGCTCAACCGAAATACCGGCGGTTTCGCCACCCCTTCGATCTGGCCCAAAGCGCCCGGCAGTCCAGCCCAGGGCCAGCAGCAGCGCTGCCGCCAACGTAATGCCCGCACCGAGCACTGCACGCCGCCGGCTTGACCGTACGCTCATTTCACGACGGACCTGGCACTCGCCGCAGAAGACGGCACTGCCTCTAGCGCCAAGGTTCGCAGGTCGTTCAGAATAACCTCGGGATGCAAGAACGCAGCGCTGTAGATCTCGCGCACCTGCGCCCCTGTGTCGAGCAAGAACACTTTGAGCATATGGGTACGCACACGGGTTGGGACGCCCTTCTCGTCAAGATCGATTTCAACATCCTGTCCAAAATCATCGAGGATCGGCTTAAGGGCCGACGTTGAATAGGTGGTCAAGAAATGCCAGGGCAGTTCAGCGCTGCGAGCGTTCTCAGCGCCGTACAAACGCATCGCTTTCGGCGTGTCATTGGTTGGATCAAACGACAGACTTACCAAGCGCACTCGTCCCCGCAGCAACGGGTCTGCCAGCACCTGTCGCTTGACCGTGTCGAAAGTCTGATACGCAAGCGGGCAGCCAATCGGGTCGCTGCAGTAGGTGTAAACGAAGGACATCAAGGTCAGCGCGCCATGGGTGTAGCGCGACAGTCGACGCGGCAGCCAGTTACCGTCCAATACCCAGCCGTTGGCAGCGCTTTGAATCGCCGGTAATCGATAGCTACCCGGCGCGGGCGGCACAAAATCTTGTACCGGCGCGACGCTGGGCGACTGCGCGTGAACCGGCGCAAACCACACGCTCGAGCCGACAATCGCCAGCGCTAAGCTCGCGACTGCCAGCGCTGCGGTTGCAGCGCGCAGCAGCTTAGCCGTTTGGCACACCGGCATTACCGCAACGTGCTGGCAACTTTCTCGGGCGTCGCGTCGAGCGCCGCACTGGTGCCGGCACGGGCACTGAACTTCATATGATGTGCGCGTCCTAACTTGAGCTTGTAGAAGTCAACCTCAAAGCTCTGCTTGAGCTCAACGCCATCCCAGGCAAAAGCGCGCAAAGCCTGCTCGTCGTCAGCGCCCTTCTTGTCCCAGTTCGCCAACAACGATGACGTGATGTAGACCCGCTTACCGTCCCAGCTTTGCGAGACCATATTGACTTGTTTACCGGTCACTTTTTCATAGGTCTGTTTCGGTGCGTCCGGATTGCTCATATCGAAGTAACGCGTCTTGCCGTCCATAAAGGTGTTGACCCACAGCCCTTTGCCATCGGCGGTGATTGAAATATCGACCGGTAAGGGAATTTTCGACGGATCACCGATGGTGGCGACATCTTTGGCCTGCCATTGCCCGGCCGCGTCTTTCTTGACAACCCACAGCTTCGAGGTGAGCGCAGTCGCCGTGACCGCCCAATTGTCGTCACCCTTGAGCGACCAACGGATCTCAAGCGGTGCGCCAGGCACTTCAAACACCTTGGTCGGCTTCATGGCTTTCAAATCCCACATCGCCATCGTCCCGCCAAAGTTCTTCATCGCATTGCCGTCTTTGATCAGGGTGCCAAGATCCATCATGTAATTGGTCCAGCCGGTGAAACTCGAGGTGAGCATCGCGTTTTTCTGCGGATTGATCGCAATGTCATAACCATAGCCGTCGCCGCCGCCGATCTCTTTGACTCCTTTAGGCATCGAGTGCGAAGAAACCAACTTGCCTTGATTGTTGTACACCGCAATTCCGGTGGCGCCACCGTGATCTTTGCTGTTGGAGAGCGCCTGAATCATCATTCGGCCGGGCAAGGCGTAGAACGTGTGTGGTCCGACGAAGCCGGTCTTCTCGGCGAAATTTTTGATGGTGTTAACCAGCCTTGGTTTGGCCGGATTGGTGCCAACATCGAAGATAAATATCCGGTTGTCGTCGAGCCGCCCCGCCCACAGATACTTGCGGTCGTCGGTAAACCCCATATGATGAGCTTCGCCGCGCCCGCCCACGGAAACGCTATGAAGAACTTTGCCATAGCCCTTGCTCGCAGGGTCTGAGTCGACCGTGACTAATTTGTCCGAGCCGTCGCCCATGCCCTTCACGCCCAAGGTCCAAACGTGCAAATAATGCTCTTGTCCCTTGATCAGACGACTGGTGTACGGCGAATTACAAGTTTCGTCAGCGCGCGCCGCGCCCAAGGGCCAGGCGGTAAAAGACGCAACTGCCGCAGTGATGCAAACAAGTTTTAATCTCAGCTTCATGGTGGCTCCTTAAGTTGGGGGCGTTCGATACGCACTTGAGTCCTAAGCGCACGCTTGAAAAGTCGAAAACGAATTGAACACAATCGCGTGGATGCATCTTAGCTTATCGCTGAGCGTCGCGCGTTGAACTTACTTTCGCCGGCAGGCCTTATTTGTCGATTTCTACTGTTGCCTGGCAGTTCCCAAGTCCGCGAATTTCCCGGTGAATTTCAGCTTGGCGTTAGGACCAACGGCTTCGGTGGCTTGCGAAGTTCAGCGGCGACGTCAATAGTCGCTGACTGCAGCGAAACTGGCCATGACGTTTGGCCACTTGGCGGCGCGGCATGTGGCGCGGTTGGAGGCACTTGATTAATCGCAAACCTCGTCGCTCCTTGTCAGTTGGCGTTATCTTGGCCTGCCGTTAACATTTGCCGCTACATGTACGAGAACTGGCCGGTCAATATCTTAGTGGCAAGCGTAACCGCGTTGACGGTCGCACTCGCCGTGCTGATTCATTACGAAGGTTTGGTCTGGCTGTTCGCACTCGCGTTGTGGCTGCTGTTACACGTGCCCGATGCCGGCAATTTGAACGGCGTTGCCCAGTTCTGATCACCCGGTCCGCGTCATTTACGTTTCTAGAGATGGAACGGTTTTGGCGCGATTGTTAGTAACCCGGCCTGCAACCAAACTGCCTGACACCAAAGAATTCAGCCTACTCGCCGCAACCGTACAACATCACACCGAGACCACGATGATCAAATCAGTGATTCGCCGCACACCGCGATCCGAAAAAATCCGCCACAACACTCAGTCGAAATGGCGCGATCAGAAGCTAGCCAATGATTGGGACTCGCTGACGACCGAAGTCAAGCGCTGGCAGAATAATTTGGGCCTGCGATGGGACGATAAGCAAATCACTCTAGTCGCGCTTTACATGAATCGTCGCTACTACAAATTTTCCGCACCGGCCATCGTCAGCCAGTGACCTCCGCAACCATCATCAACTCAATCGTCGCCGAACTGCGCGCCTATGTACCCTTTTCCGACCTTGACAGCAGCCAGCTTCAGGAATTCGCGAGCGCGCTCAGCGCTGTTTACTTCGCATCGGGTGAGATCATTCTCGAACCGTCCAATCAGCCGCCTGCGTTCGTATACATTGTCAAATCCGGCCGAATATTGGGACAGCGCCCCGGGCTTTCGGGCGAACCGGTTACTGCGCTGGAGCTGTCCGCTGGTGAGCTGTTTCCATTGGGCGCAGTGCTCACCGAACGGCCCGTGCAAAGTACTTTCAAAGCGGCGCTGGACAGCTTCTGCTATCGAATGCCAGCGGCGATTTTCAAGGCTTGGATCGCCAAGTCGCCGCTGCTGCAGGACCTTGCCGAGCGGTTCCTGTTCAATCTGCTGGAGCGCTCGCGCGCGGCGCTCAACGCGGCCTACGCGGCCGAACGCCTGACCGAACATCCGTTCGCGCAACCGCTTTTAACCTTGCTCGGCCGAGAACCGGTCTGCTGTCCGCGCGACAGTTCAATCGAGCATGCCTTGCTTCGAATGCATGAGCAAAAGGTCAGCGCCATCGTGCTCGTCGATGCAGACGGCCGCGCCGCCGGAATACTGACTGAGCGCGACGTGATCGGCCGAATTACCTTGCCGCAAAAGGCGCTCGCCTCACCGGTCGCTGAAGTTGCGAGCCATCCGGTCGTCACACTTGACGAGCACATCAGTCTGTCTGCGGCTGCGCTTACCATGGTCGAACGCGGCTTCCGGCATATTGTCATCACTCGAGCCGAACGTGTGGTCGGGGTGGTCAGCGAGCGCAGTCTGTTCGCATTACAAAGACAAACACTCGCCGGTCTGAGCGACTCATTGATCAACGCGCCAGATCTGCCTGGTCTGGTGCGCGCCGCCAGCGATATTCGCGCGCTGTCG
>JANORY010000984.1:0-16038 GCA_031415535.1 Burkholderiales bacterium
CAGCGGTGCGAATCGCTACGCGAATCACTTCAAAGCAGGTGACGCCGGCCAATGCCTGGAAATCCGCGCCTTGCAGCAGCTTGGGTAGCCGGGCGACCAGATTTTCGTTACTCGCAAAACAGGCGACGGTTTCCTTCAGCCCCTTGTCGTTGACATACAGTCGCCATTGCGCCTGCGGCGGTTCGCCGCGCAAGGTCAGGGTTTGTCCTGGTGCCAATCTGATCTGCTTGGCACCGGCATTGGGCAACAGACGGATCACCGCGCCGGCCGCATCTTTCATGAAACAGTACAGAGTCGCTTCACTGCCCACGGCGATTTTGACGTCCGCCTCAGCGCCGTTGGCCGGTTGCGATTTCAAGGCCAGAAACTTGAGATCGATGGCACCACCGGCCTGGGTGGAGGTGGTTTGTCCGGCAGGTAAGCCGCCGGCCTGCGGCGCGCCAGCTTGGGCCGCAGTGGCTACCAAGGTTGCTTGCGGCGCGATAGATGCTCCGCCGGAGCCAAGCGGCGGGGCCTTGGCGGCGATCGTGGCTGCCGAGGGTAGTGCAGCCGGTTGCGCCGCGTCCGCCGATTTCGGTGCGGCCGCTTCCGCAGCCGCTTTTGCCGCAGCCGCCTCGGCCAGCAAGGTTTCGACTTTTCCGCGCACCGTGCTGCGGTTGGCCCCGAGATGCATACCAAAAAGTTCAGCATTCAGGTCGGACGTGTTGCTCATGCCCAGCACCACACGGTACTTGCGGATGGCATCAGCCAACTCCGTGCTGGGGGTGCCATTGATCTCGCCCTCGTACAAACCCAGCCGCGACAGGTGGTACTGAAAATAGGAGAACAACTCGGCCTGGTTTTCCGACTGAACCATGCCTTCGAACCAGTCACTGACTTCGCTCTTGGCGTCCGGATCGTTATCCTTGGCACCGAGACAGCGCCAATAGGGAATCTTGACAAGCTTGCCCAATAATTCGATTGTCGCGAGTTCGATCAGATTGCGCAACGCAATGGCGGTGCCCTCCGAACGGGAAGTGGACGACTGGTAGTTGATGTTAAATTTGCGGATGGTCGACGAGGCGTCGGTGCCTGAGCCTTGCTGCAAAATGACGATCGCATTCTTCGAGCTGACGCCCGGTACAACCGAAAAGTCTTCGAGGCGCATGACGGTCAGATCGACGCCGAGCACTTTCGAACTCGAACTCAATGCCATACCGGCCGCGAACAATTCGCCCAAGCTGAAGCCTGCGTCGGCGCTCTTCTTGACGACGTTTTCGTCGAATTGGGAGACCGAACCTCGTATCCCGAAATCAGGCACGTTTTGATACTGAGTCTGGCGCTGGGCGCGGTCGAGGAAAGTTGATGCGTTTCGAGCATCATTTCCGAACGCAACCAGACGGACCGCCCGGCTGCGTTTGGTGGCCTCTTGAAAGGCGGAGATCAACATGTCTTTGGTGCCCGCCGGCACCTTTTTGGTCTGGTCGTCGAGATCCTCAACCAGGATCGAAATATTCTTGACACTGAAATCGAGCAATTGCAGGTCGACACAACGCAACCCACTCGTGAATGAGGTCAGGGCAACACTGGGCGGTGCGGCCGGTGATTTCAGGCTGTCACGCGTCTCATCCTGCACTTCCTTTGACAAATTGGGCGCAGCACAGGCACCAACCAACAGCAGACCCATGAAACTCAGCAACACTCTGAATGAGGCACCTTGAGGCAGGATACCCAGGCAGGTTGGCAAGAAGACGCTCAGGCTTTTTGGTGATGGGATGGATTTCATGACAGTGCCAAGGTAATCGTTGCAATTTCGACGGCGTCGAGAATAGCTGACCGTTGGGTCAGTTGCACTTGTTATTCATTTGAATGACGGGCCCGGTCACAATCGTCGTGACATTGCGCGGTGCAGCAGAACCACCGCTATTAACGTTGCCGATGTCCAGGTTACAGCCGCCTTTCGAGCCCCCGCCCCCGGCTTTCTTGCTTCGTTCAGAGGAATCGCTGGGGCTTGCCCTGACGTTGCCCTTGGCCTTTTCTTTCATGAGCAGGGCCCGAACCTCATCGGGCATGTCGGAGTCACTGGTGGAGGCGGCTTGCGCGCTTGCGGCCAAAGCCAGGAACACTAAGCTTGCGATCATCTTCATTTCAAATTCCTCCACCAGATACCGAGTGACGTGATTTCAATCCGACAGTTAGAGATTACTTGGCGTTACCGATTTTCATGGACTGGTCGGTGCCGCCGATCAATCCACCCTGGCCGGTCTGGGTGATGTTCTTCGCGGTGACCGTGGATTTGCCGCCATTGGCCGCATTGCCGATTTCCAGGTTCTGCTTGGCGCCGCCTGCCATGCCGGCTTTTGCGCTCTGGGTGATGTTATCGACCTTGACCTGGGACTGGCCGCCGCTTGCCGCGTTGCCGACCTTCATGGTCTGGTTGGTGCCGCCGATGAGGCCGCCCTGACCGGTTTGGGTAATGTTCTTAGCGGTTACATTGGATTTGCCGCCACCTGAAGCGTTACCGATTTCGAGGTTCTGCTTGGCACCGCCTGCCATGCCTGCTTTGGCTTTCTGGGTGACCGAGTCAACGTTGACATTTGAGCTGCTCTGAGCGTAGACGCTTGAGACGAGTGAGAAAACAGCAGCGGCGATCAGGGTTTTGTTCAGCTTGTTCATGATGCTTCCTTAAAGGTTGGTTAGGTGGTTAACTCTGTGAATGACGAAGATCATTCATCAGTGAAGTAATGTTAATCCTGTCCTCTGGGGTGTGGCTATACAACTGAGGTATTACAGTGTCGGAAGATTGGCGTGCAGGCCTTTTACTGCGACTTTGCAGCGCAACATCGGTCTAGATGCGGCCGCCTGAGACATCTGACACACGGCTAAGCCACCAAGGACAGCCGGTTGAGCGCGTCGGCCCTCGGAAAACGCGATTTACTCGTCCAGCGCCGCCAGCGTCATCCTGGACCGTAACGACATGAACGCTCGTTCGGATATGCCGTACTGATGGTCGTGGATTCGGTATCGAAAATCAAGCGCTATTTCGGGAGATCATTGGGCGTTCGTTCACCGATATTGGCTGCAGGCAGCCGATTGCTGATCAGGAGCAGGCAATTTCTGAAGATGCTGCTGCGTCGCAAAGCTCCCTATTCGCAAAACTCGGGCGAAATATTCGCATTAACGAGTTAGTAGTGACGGCTCGGTTCACGAGGTTCACAATAAACTGAATGCGTGGAAAGTCTTTTCCATTTCTCAGATTGCATTGATGCTTTGATCCTGACCCACTATGACGCCCATCGAACAAGTCCAGCGATCAGATACCCGTTACAGGGTACGGCTTAGATTTGCCGGCAAGCTGGCGGCTGCCCTCTGCCTTTGCTTGGGAGTACAGGTATCAGCCAGCGGCGCAGTTCATTTCCCACCGAACGAATTAATCGACGAATTAAGTCGCGAAGCTGCATTGATTGCTCGCGTTAGTGTTCAAGACTGGGTAGTGACCGAACGTTCCGGAAACTATGTGTCTTACCGTGTGCGTGCCCGAATAACCAGACTGTACCGCAGCGGCAAACGCCACGGATCGGTCATCAATTATCGTGCTCGCGCCGAGCGGGGTACCGAGGATATTGGTTCGACTGATCGGATTGTTTTCCTAAAGCCGGAGAAATCTGCATCGTCGCAGTGGTACGTCCTTGAATTTGGTCAATTTCGTTATGACAAGGCGCTGGAGCGGCGAATTCAGCAGCGAATGATTCGGTACCGGGGATAAAGCCTTCACCCATAACAACAGCTTCGACAGGTGTTTATCGGCATGCATGAGCAAAGGAGCATTTGATGAAAAAACTACCGCCATTCGAAGATCTTCTACGCGGCTTTCCCGCCGTTGATGCCCCTTCCGTCAAGGCGCTGGTGGGCGGTCAGATCGACGCCGAGTATTTGACCAACATGTGCGTGGTGCGTGTGACGCGCGCCTTGAATGAGGCCGGTGATCTGATTGGCCCGCATGCGCGTGGTATGTGGACCTTGAAGGGCGCAGATAACAAGCGCTACGGATTACGAGTCAAGGAGTTTCACAAGTACATGCTGGAAACCTACGGCAAGCCAGCCGTTACGGTCAAGGCCGAGTCAAAAGGGGCTGGTGTCAGCTTTCTGCCGTTTGTATGGAAGCGCGGCATCATGATGTTCGATGTTCGCGGCTGGGCTGACGCTACCGGGCACTTCGACCTTTGGAACGGACTCACCAATGTCTATCACGGTTATTTCGACAAGGCCTCATCGGTACATCTTTGTACTAGCGACACGTGAAGTTGCGGGTCTACTCACTTGACCCAGCCGAGCAATTGCATCGCCGCTATGAACGCCAGTACAACTGCGCCATAGATCCACATTGTGCGCTCGGTCCTTCGTCGATCGATCTTATCGCGCGAGCTGTTGTGTGACCATTCGCGTGAATGATTCAATGCTCTGAATTCTTGTGCAAACTGAGGATCGCGAATCGTACAAGTGAATATATTCGGCTCCAAAACGGAGCGCTGGTGATCGTCAAAGTCGAACGCGCGAGTGATCTCGGTCTGCGGCACGACGCGTAGATGCTCGGTTTCACGCCAGGAACGGTGCCCTAACTGACGACACAACGTATGAGTTCAGATCCGAGACACGCCGAAACGCCTTTGAATAGCTAATACTTCGGTTCGCGTTGCGGCCGCAGTTTGGACAGAGCCGGGAAACGCAAGCTGCCGGGTTCACCGTACAAGGTCAGGCTGTCCATCAAACGTTTCTTGCCAATCCGAGCGTTCGAGCAAACTCGACTATCGGATGATTCGAATCTCAACGCGGCGTTGCCGAGCCGAGTCGGGTGCAATGCCGCTGAGCAGTTCGGTCGGACCACGCCCGGACGCGGTCGCGCGCGAAGCGTCGACACCGACGACAGACAGGAATTCCGCAACCGATTGCGCCCGCCGCTTTGAGAGCTTCAAATTGTAGGCTGCGGGACCGCTCGAGTCGGTATGACCAATGACTTCAAACGGTCGATCCTTCAGCGCATCCGAGCTTAACGCAGTGGCCAGATTGTTCAGGCTGTCCGCTGAGGCACGCAGGATGCGATCGGAGTTCAGTGCGAATTGAATCACCATTGAAGCCCGGCCGCCAGTGGATGGTGGCGAACCGTCTGCCGTTGCGGGCGGTTTGAGTCGATGATCGAGCGCAACAATTTTAATGCCGCGAGTCTTCACGTTGCCATTATTGATCGCTTCTGCGCCGGGCGAATTGAGCGCCTCGATCAGTTGCTCGACCGTGGGCGTTTGGTCACCGAAATCGGCGGCAGTCGCCGCCGCACAGAACAGAAACATGAATGCGGTTGCTGAAAACCGGCCGATGCCGACGACACTCGTTCTCATCAACCGATTAACATACTGCGTGCTCAAAGTTGTTTTCATGATGGTGTCCCTGACTTTAGTTTGCTGAACGGACACACGAAAAGTGTGTTCGATTCGCCGATGGTAGACAGGACTCGCCAACGTGAATATACGTCTCAGGTATTAGGCAGATCAAAATGCGCCATGCAGCGAAACCGAGCCAGCCTTGGTCAAGTGAACACCGTTGGTATCTCCTGACAGCAAGGCGCGGTCGATACTGACGTCGTAAAGCATGTTGACGGTCATGCCGACGTCCTGCAGCGGGCCGAAATTGCCGAGATCCGCCTGAAACCGGAGTCCGAGGTGCGACTTGTACCGACCGCCGGAGTTTGGCGCAACCAGTGAGAAATGGTCCATAACCTTGAGTGTTGACTCGGGCAGGAAACGTCCGGCCGCCAGGCCGGCCAGGCCCAAAACCAGCGGCGCGACCGCCGCACCCATCGTCGATCCGCCGCTGCCACGCACCCCGTTACCGAGAATACCGTTACCCACATAAAGTCCAAGATAAGCGCCGGTAACCAGCGCCGAATAATTGAACTGACGGTACGGCAATTTGTCCCATCGACTTTGTGCCCCGAACATGCCCTTGTCACGCAGTCCGAGTTCATTGCCGACATGCTGCGGTGAGTCTGGCGACATCACGGCTTCGCCGGTGATAAAACAAATCGACTCGTCGATATGAATGTTGCAAGCGCTGTTTTCAAGCGCAATGTGCAGTGAGCCGCCTTCGAGGGAAGAGTTCCGGTGCGCGAACACCGGATCTGACTGGAGGCCGGGGCGATTGCGTCCGTCCTCCGGGTAGATCGACCGATCAAACGAGGTATCCCGCGCGTATCTGAGTTCCCTGAAGCCATCACCTTTGGTGAAGGAAAACGACGCTTTGAGGGTTGCGTTGGTCCAGTCTTCGATCGAACTGGCGAAGGCCTTGTTACCGATGTTGCTCCTGGCGCGCATCAACTGTTCCTTCAGCGCATCCAGTCGGCTTTTGTCTGGCACAAAATTGATACCGCGTCCGGTGCTGCCCATATCAAAAATCTCAGTGCCAGCTTTGACATAGAAATCGAGATCGATTCCATAGTTCTGCAAGCGACTCTTGATCACTTCCCGGGCTGATTTTTTGGCCATGATTCGTGTCCTGATCGATTCAGATGTAGGGGTTGATGAAGTCGGTTAAAGACTAGTTGTGCGGGGCACCGTGTTCACCCAAGGTTTGGGCGAAAGGATGGATGCCCATGGGTCTGCAAGTTGGCCGCGCCTGAAAAGGTCTTGCAGTATTTCGCGATACGATTCTGCAAGTTGCTTTCGGGCCCGATGAATCAGTTGCCAACGCATTGCGTAGCGCAAAAAAATCTCGAGAAACGACGCAAGCAGGATCAATAATACGGCCGCATTGCCCAAGGCAGAGAGCGCGAGCATGCTCAATCCGGTAGCGATGAGCAGACACGAGCACATTCGTAGCGCCCGTCGATTTGACTCGTACCGGCTATTCAATAGAACCAACGCGGAAATGCCCACTCTAAGCCGATTTGTCTGCGATTGCTCAATTGCCAGACTGGGTGCCCAGGGCAAGCAGGAAATCATTCCTTCGACGGTATCTTTGGGTAGCATCGCTTGCGCGCGAAGTGCTGAACTAAAGGCGACGAAATCAATCCACTTCGCGCTCCAGGATGTGAGTAGTCGCCGTTGCCAGCGCGTCAGCAGCCAGGAATCGAGCAGGAAAAAAATGCCCGCTATCGGAGCAGTCCAAATCGTCGCAACAAGTCCGCGCCAACCGATCCAATAAAATGCCACTGGCGTGAGTACCAGCATGGTCAACGCAATAACAAACATGATGGTGCGCATGCTTCGCGTCCGCGAGCGTATCGCATCGTGGGTCGTAGCTATCGCCCGAATGTATTGGTTATCGCTCGAATCCATTGCTTGCTGTCTTCAAATCAAAACCGCTTCGGCAATCCCGACCAATCCTGTACGCCAAGTTGTCCGTTGACGATTCCGAACTGGGCTCCGCCGCCAACATGTGGGCCGCTGTAAACATTCCCGTTGCTATCGATCACCATCGTGTGAGTATCACCTGACCAGGCACTACCCCCGCCTGCGACGGCCATCTCGCTCGCCCGCCACGGATCACCAGTGGCTCGCGCCTGTACTTGCGCCAGCAATCCTTTGGCTAACGCCTCTCGTTCAGCGGGGGGGGCGGCTTTGATGAGGCCCATGGCCTCGCCCAGCATTTCCTTGCCAGTACCAAGTTTGAGCACGGGGCATGCAGGTGAGCTGCTTAACCCAAAAGGATCAACAAAATAGAGAGGGTCGGATGTATATGCAAAAAGATTCTCGAAACCGTACCGACGAACCAAATCCTGCTGGATGAATCTTCCAAGTTGCGGGTCGTAGTAGCGATAAAAGTTGTAGCTGAGCCCCGATTCGTTGTCCGCATACTGACCCTGAAAACGGAGCTGCATTTTCAAAGGCTCGCTGGTACTCGTTTCGGATTCGCCGTAGGCGCTGAATCGATATCGAGTTACCACTCGGCCGGTCGAATCGATCGCCTCTCTCGGGGTGCCGAGGTGGTCACAGATGATGGCGTAGTCGTTGCCTCGTTGTCTGGTCAATGCCGGTGCCGACCCAAATTGTTCGCTAACCCAGGAGATCGATTCGCTTTCTGTATTCGAGTACTCATGGATCAATTGCGCCCCGTCCCAGACAAAAAAAGTCTGTTCATCCCGACCATGCTTCTCGAAACGTCGTCCAAGGGCGTCGTATCGGTAACTCCAGGTCATTCCGTCGGGCGTCACCAATTCAATGAGCTGATCGAAATCGTTCCATCGATAGATCCAGGTCAGTTCGCGATCGGCTGTCTTCTGCACCTTGCTGGTCAAGCGTGCGTCGATATCGAACGTGAATAGTGACGATCCACAACGCTCGATCCGATTGCCCGGTTGGTAGTTGATGTCCCAGTCGCGCTCAGGGGTTCCGGCTTTTTCACGAGTCGATCGAGTCAGGTTGTTCGTCGAGTCGTACTCGAATGCCTCGGAATCCGAGCGATCAATAATCGCTCGCAGCAGTCGCCCGGCTGCGTCATAGGCATAGCGAGTGTCACCCCAGTGACGATCAGCAATCTCAATCAACTGCGAATAACTGTCTCGGGTGTAGGACCGGCCGATGCTCGGTGTGCTTTCTCGAGCTGGCCTTGACCCGGTTCTCGAGACATCCGAGTCAGTGTGCAAAGCTTGAATCGTCAAGCGTCCGGTACTGTCGAATTGCTGGGCCAGCAAAGCCCCTCCGGGCAACTGGCGTTCGATTTCCTGGCCCAACGCGTCGCGTTTGATCCTTATCAACTCCTGTTTACCCAAACTGACGGAGGTCCGCAGTGAATTGTGATCGTAAGCGAACGACCTTTCCGGACCCAAACTCGAGGCAGTCGCCTTGATGTTATCGAGTTCATCAAAGCGGTGGGAGATCCAATGTTCATCCCACTTCTGGAGAATGACTCGTCCGACTGGATCACGCGTAATCGCGATCTCGCGACCCAGATTTGTCGCGCTCACCAGTTGTCCGCATGGATCGTGCTTGAAGGTACTGCGCGATCCGTCTCTGGCAACTCGTTCGGCGATCCGGCCCATCGCGTCCCTGGTCAGATCAATCCATGCGCCACTGGGCTTGACAATGCGTGTGCAATGCCCATTGTCATCGTATGAAAATTCAGACACGGTGTCATCGAAGGATCTTTGTCGAATCACCCGACCCGAAGGGTCCCGATACAGATCAAGCGTGTTGCCCGCCTGGTCGATCATTGAATCAAGCCAGCCAGGTTCAGAACCCCATGAATATCGTTTCGTCAGCCCGTTTGCGTCTGTCTCTTGCAGCATTCGACCGCAGGGTCCGAACTGCCATCGCAACATCAGTTGATCGTTTCTGGTGATCGAAGTCAGATTTCCGGCTTGATCATAAGTTGCAAGAATATTTTGACCATCAGGCATTTCGATTCGGTTCAAATTGCCGCGAAGATCGTGGAAGTGTTTGATCGACGAACCTAATGGATCGGTGTATTTCGTCAGTCGCCCGAATGGATCGAGTTCAAATAGATACCATTCGCCTGACCAATCAGTCATGCCGTGCAGAATTCCGTTTTTCGGCAATGCCCGACGACTAGCGCCGAGCGGGTTGACCATGGATTCAAGCAGCCCGGTCGGGTCGTACTTCAGCGTCCAGGTCGCACCGAGCGGGTCTTCCACGGCCAGCAGGCGTCCTTGGATGTCGTAAGAGCGACGCCAACGCGCGCCGCGTGCGTTTTCGATTAGCGTCGTTTGGCGGTCGAGGTTGAATTCAAATCGGGTCTGCGCACCCAACGGGTCGACAATCAGGCATCGATTACCTCTGGAGTCGTACTGGTGGACCGTTTCGGCATCGAGTCCGTTGATTTTCGCGACGATGCGACCGAACACGTCATATCGAGTGCCGGTATGTCGACCGGTTTCATCCCAGGTATCCGTGAGCTGGCCGCTGGCCAAGTACCGATGCCGCGCCACATGGCCGTAGCTGTTCATCACCTCGGTGGTGAACGTCGCCTCCAGGTATCGCAAGGTCTTCTCGTTGAATCGATCCAAACCAGAGAACCGTACGCAGCGCGCGTGATCGTCGTAGCGGTAGGTAAATACGCCGCCGTCCTTTGCGACCTCGCGTACCAATCGATTCATCGAATCGTAACTATATTGGTCAGGGATGTCCGCGGCGTCGAAGGCATCGGACAGGCGGCCAAGTTCGTCATAGGCGTATCGGCACACGGGATGCAGGCTGCCGTCCGGAGCCCGCAAGCTGATGGCACCGATTCGATCGGCCTTCGAATATTGCAAAATCAGAGCTCGTTGTTCAACCCGCTGTTCGATGCGCAACAATTGCCCGAGGTTTGACCAAGCCAGATTCAATCCTTGACCACTGGCGTCCTCGATTGCCCTCAGGCGTGCCGATTCACCGGCAGGAACTATCGGAAAAACATAGCGGGTAATGTCCTGGCTTTCCGGATCCCAGCTTCGGACCACCACTGACTCGTGTTCGGCCAGCACTTCCAGGTAAGCGCCATAGTTGGCGGCACACACCCTGCTGTCAGACCGATCGGTCATTCGCGGGATTTTTAGATAGTCACCCGAAGGCGCGCAAAAAACATAGCCGTCTTCGGTAGTGATCAGGGTGCAGAAATAGGGGTTGGTCCAACCGGGTCCCAAGGCATCCGACGCTGAACCGATTCCGGTTTTAAAGTATCGCCGCCAGCTCAATGGATAGGTGCCTGGAACGCGCAGATCCTCGCGATCCAGATAAACCTCACCAGTGGCAATGTTGATGGGCATGGATATAGGCTCGGTGCTAGCCGCAGCCGGTTCCCTGAGCGCCTTCTTTTTCCGGTGGCGCCTCGGGTTTCTCGGCCGGTGGTTTCGGCGGCTTGACTTTCGCAATCGCTTTGTCGAGTCCGGTCGACACGGCCTTGTTGACGCCTTGTTGTGCTGCGTTGACGGCCAAGGCGCGGACCATGTCGGCCACGCTGACGCCCACCACTACGTTGGAGAAGCCGAGGGTCGCTGCGTTCGGAACCCAGATAAATTCGGTGCAGGATGACGACATCAAAGGGGCTACAAAACCCAAAGCGCCGCCATTTACCTGCACATTCGGACTACCGATCGCCGATGAGCCTTGCGCGCCCGGGTACGGCAGCGGCGGAATCAGAAGCTTCGCCCAGGTCTGCCACTTCGTATAGTTTTGAATCGCCCCTTTGATGGTGGTCATCACGACTTCTTTTTGAGTCAAATCGATGCCGGTTACATCTTTGACGAATCGTCCAGTTGCTGAATCCGGCTTGATGAACAAGCTCGACAACCCGGAGATCGCCATGTTGGCCGCGAGCGTCAAAGCCACCAGTACCAATTGCTTCGGAACGTTCAAGAGGTGACGCCGAAAATAGTCGAGATTCAACATCGCCGGCGGCACCGGCCAACCGAGTGGAATATGCGCCGAGTAGCCCATTGCGCCGGTCGCGCAGGCCGGCATGCCGTTGATAAACACATTCATCTGCGGAAACTGCGGTGTCATCCACAGGAACAAGGTGCCAAAATACGGATGCGGCAGCGGTACCCCGGGGGGTGGGCAAGGGACAGGGCCAAACGGTGTCAAGACCTTGTGTATGTCCAGGCCGATCACCATGTCGCCCATTTTCGCGGCTGGCCAAAGTGGCATGTCTTTATCTCCAGCAAAGGTTGGCGGGATTCATCGGTATGTTCTCACTGCACTTCAATGGCCAGTGTTCTTAGCTGCGGCAACCAGTCCAGTCCTGGATAAGCGATGGCAGCGCGCCAAACCAGATCAAGCTGGCGATCGTCCAGTCGGATCATCACGGTTTGCAAGAAAACCTCCGGTGTCAGAATACCGTTGCCGATATCGATTCCGACGGCCGGCGTCTCGCCGGGTAATCGGAACATCAGTTCGCCGTCGTCACTAAGATTGGTGGTTCGAATGCCTTCATCGCCATTCAGAAACGGTACCGCCAGTCCTTGTGAGGCGCCGTGAAAGAACTTGAAGTTCATGGTGGGCAGCACGGTCGTGGCGTACGCCTTGCGATGTTCGACCGGTACCAGCTTCGAGTAAGCGGTGCGCAATTCCTGCTCCAGCGCCCGATCGCCGGGCAGAATGCCTGCCAGCATCGAGCGCGGTAGCCAGCCACGCGGCAACCAGCCCAGACCTGCCGGCATAGGCTGCTGTTGCCAGTTTGAAAAATCACCGCAACACAATCGCTGCGGTGTCAGCAAATCACTCGGATCTTCCAGATTGGGCAGTTCGAGTCGATCAACCGATGCCGCCAGATTCCGGATCGCAAATCCTCGTCCGAGTGGATTTCTCATGTAGGGAAATGGAATTGAAACGTTCGATCGAATATCAACCCCGCCGTAAGCCCGCTCGTACAACAGCGACATACGTTTGAACGGTACCGGCTCAGTGAATACCGGTAAGCCACCCTCGACGAACTGGCATTTCCGGTCGCCGATGACACGCAGACGTTTGGTCGTGTTGTGAACCTGCAGGGCAATATCGAATTGCTGGAGCGCCTGCCCCTTCGGAGCAAAGGCCGTGCCGTTCAGTACGACATCAGTACCGGGCTTGAACGGTACGTGGTCTGATTCGAAGCGAACACTGGAGTTGGCGGGATCGCCGTAAAACACATCACCCGGATGCAGTTTCACATCCTGTTTGGCGCGTCGGCAGCGCTTGCTGTTGAGGATGTCATAAGTTCGCTTGACCAATGTACTGAGAATCGGTGCGCCGTCGGGGGTCTGACCGGGGAGCAGAATTCGAGGTTCGATGGGCTTCATGCGATGCTCCTCAGTGGCGACCTGAACGTGCTCATCGGACTTCGGCATGCAGCCGGGTCATCTGCGGCAACCAGTCGAGTCCGGGATGAACCAATGCGCCACGCCAGATCAGGTCAACTTGCGCCCGTTCAGCGCGGACACAGACCGTGTGCAGGAACGGCTGAAGACCGGTCTCGCCCGATCCGATATCGAGACTTATTTGAGGTACTTCGCCCGGCAATTTGAAGCTTAAATCGCCGTCGCGGTTCATTCCCGAGAGCCGCATCGGTTCGCTGCCTTCCAGCGAGTCAAAGACCAGACCGTTTGATGCGCCGTTATGGAATCGCGGATGATAACTGGGCAATTTTAACTGCCGCGACAAGGCCACTTGCCCTCTGGGCACCAGGTTCAGCGCTTCTTCACGCATGACTTGATCGGGGTGCACAAAGGCGGGCATTGAACCTGCATACGAGCAGCGCGGATACCAGCCGCGTTGCAGCCAGCCGAAGCCTTCCGGCAGCGGCATGTCATTCCAGCGATATGCGTCACCGACGAGCAAAGAGTCCGGTAGCAGCACCTCGGCCGGATCTTCGATATTCGGTAGCATCAGACCTTCGACTTTTTCGCGTACATTGGCCAGCACGAATCCACAGCCGCGATCGTTACGCGGATAACTGAACGGTGTCTGCGGCATACTGATACTGTCGTGACCGCCATAGGCGCGGTCGAAACGAATCTCCATGCGGGTAAACGGTTTCGGTTCGGTGAAGACCGGATGACCTTTCGCGCGAAAGCGGCAGGTTCGATCGCCGATGACGCGTAAGGTCTTGGTACGGGTACGCACGGAAACGCTGACCGGCATCTGCAAGGTCGGCCGCCCGCCAGGTGCATGCGCGTCGGCAAGAATTACCACATCCGTGAATGGCTTGAACGGCACCAGTTCGGATTCCTGTTGTACGCACGACCATTGTGGATCGCCGTCATCGTAATAGCGGTCGCTGCGTACGAAATCCGGTTGTGGGTCAAGTCGCTGCAAGCGACCACCGCGGCCGATGTTATAGCTGCGCTTGACCAACACGGAGAAGATCGGCTGCCGATCCGCGTCGGCGCCATGAATGATCTCGAAGCGTTCGGCTGACTCAGTCATGGATTGAGCATGACAACGCCACCTTTGACGGTGTTGGTCGCCGACCCCTCTGAAACAACGATTGCGCCCTTGGTCATGTTCTGACCGGTGGCTTCGGATGTGATGATTGCACTCTTAAGCGTGACCGAGGCGGCGCCGTTGACCGTAATGTTGGTGCCCTTGATTTCGATATCGCCATTACTTTTCATATTGATCGAGCTGGCACCGACCTCGAGGCGAATCTCGGTAGCCGCTTTCACCAGAACTTTTTTGGTGTCCGAGGTGATCGATATTGCGCCACCGGTTGATTTGATCGTCAGATCGCCGGTCACTGTCGTATCCTGGGACGCCTCATAGGTTTCCTTGAGGGCGCCCTTGACATGGTAGGTTGCCGTGTTCGCGGCCACGTCATGGCTATAGGTTCCATTGGTCACGGTGATCTTGGTGGTGTTCTTGATGACCTCCGTAAAATCGTTGTTGACGGTGTTCTTCTGGTCATGCAGCACGGTGGTGACCATGTCGTACTGACCGTGAATATTGATGAGTTCTTTGCCGGCCGTGTCATTCATCGACATCTCGTTAAAGCCCTTGCCCTTGTGGGTGTTGGTCTTCACGCCGCTGACCATGGCCTTGCCCGGTGTGCCGAACGGATTCGGGTTGTCGCCGTTAAACACACAGCCGGTGATGAGCGGCCGATCAGGGTCGCCTTCCTCGAAGCTGACGACTACTTCGTGACCGATGCGTGGAATCGCGACCATACCCCAACCCTTGCCCGCCATCGGATAGGCGACCCGCACGAAGCACGAACTGCGCTCGTCCTTCTTGCCATATCGGTCCCAGTGGAATTGGATCTTGACGCGTCCATGTTTGTCAGTGTGTATCTCATCGCCAGCCGGACCGGTGACCACGGCGGTTTGAATGCCGAGGATCGCCGGCTTCGCGGTGCTTCGTGCCGGTCTGAAGGTTTGCCGATGCCGGATCGCCGAAAAGCTCATCTCGAATAGAGGCCCGTCCTCCTGACCACTTTCATATTGGGCCTCTTCGAGGCGGATATGGGTCGCGTTGACCAGATACTCGGCGTTCATTTCGCGCAGTGGGTGATCGGTCAACTTGAATCGGCGTCCGACGGTCATATCGCGTTCGCTGCCGGTACCGGTAAAAATCTCGGACTGTGCCGCGAGTTCTTCGATACGGACCGCAGAGTAATGGTGGCCTTCGGAAACCGAATCGTAGGAACCGGGGTAATCGAAAACTTCATGATGTCCACGCTGAAATTCGGACGAATGTTCAGGTTTTCGGGTGGTTTTCTGATCCGCGCCCGGTTGGGTGAAGTCGTATTCACTCATCACGAACAGTGCCGGTTGAATTTTGTGGGTCGAGGTGATCGCGCTGACATGGTCGTTCAATTCCGACCTTGAGCGATCATTCGCGTAGTACGGAACCTGCGGATCACCATCGATGGCTTTGTGTGAGCCTGGTCCGTCACAAAGCACCATCTTGTGCTCGGTGGCGCTATGTTCGAAGTAATAATAGATGCCCTCTTGCTCCATCAATCGACTGACAAAATTGAAATCGGATTCGCGATACTGGACGCAATAGGTCCACGGCTTGTACTCGCCTGCGAGAGCTTCGCGTTCGACGGCGTTGGTCGGTTCGTCATTGAATACTTCGTCGATAACCATGGGAACGGATTTGTTCTGGTAGACCTTGCAGTCACTTGATCGCGTCAAGAACCAGAGCCAGGGCCGCAACGATAAATGATATGAAAAGAGTTGGCCTCGGCTTTCGCCTTGAGAGAATCGCACCGCATAACCGTTGAAGTGCCGCTGGCGCTCGCCATCGATGCTGAGCGAAACTGTAAAGGCTTTTCCGAGCAGCGCCTCCGGTTTCAAATCAGGCTTGGTACTCAATACATCGAGCTCGTACTCAAACATCTGCCCCAAGGCTTCGCTGGCCGACAAACGCCAGAAAAGCAGTTGGTCACCTAGTGGACTGGTCAGTTCGACGATGCGTGCCATGTGAAAGCCTTTGCGATTCAATCAAGCATAGTGACGATTCGATCGGATTGAAATAGTGCTGAAGTGCTACCGTCTGCCGTGCGGCTCAGGTTGACTCAATCTGATATTGGAACTCGTTATCGGCCGCACTCAGTGCGATCGAGGTCAAGGCACTGCCTGCTGCCAGCCGCTCG
>JANORY010000985.1:0-9412 GCA_031415535.1 Burkholderiales bacterium
TGATGTCGATACTGCACCCTGGCCGAGTATCACGGTCTTTATTGCCGCTCACAACGAGGAAGCTGTCATTGAGGATTCGATCGCCGCGCTGCTGGAGGTTGATTATCCCGCAGATCGGTTGACGATAACGCCGGTCAATGATCGCTCGACGGACCGGACCCAGGAACTGATCGACGCGATGGTCGAGAAGTTTCCTGATCGTATCAAACCATTTCACAGGACCGACGGCAAACCAGGCAAAGCAGCAGCGCTCAAAGACGCGACTGATGTGTGCGACTCGGACATCAACATTATTTTCGATGCGGACTACATTCCCGGTCGTGGCTTGATCAAGCAATTGGTGGCGCCGTTTTTCGATCCGGAGGTCGGCGCAGTGATGGGACGGGTTGTGCCGCTGAACGGCGGCAAGAACATGCTGACTCGCCTGCTCGAACTCGAGCGTGCTGGCGGCTACCAGGTCGATCAGCAGGCTCGAATGAACCTGGGCCTGGTCCCGCAGTATGGCGGCACGGTTGGCGGCATCAGAAAATCTGCATTGATGAGCGTGGGTGGCTGGCATGACGATGTATTGGCTGAGGATACCGATTTGACCTTTCGGTTGTTGCTCGGAGGCTGGACGACTGTTTATACCAATCGATCCGAATGTTATGAAGAGGTACCGGAAGATTGGTCGGTTCGAATCAAACAAATTATGCGTTGGAGCAAGGGCCACAATCAGGCGTTGTACCGACACATCGGCAAGGTTTCACGAAGCAAGTCATTAACCCTGTGGGAGCGGCTCGATGGTGTGATGCTGCTGCTGGTCTACGCGCTGTCGCCGGTTCTGATGTTTGGCTGGCTGCTGGCCTTGGTGCTTTATCTGCTAAAGCCCGATCTTTTGCTATCGGGCGCGATTGCCTTGTTTTCAATGATCAGCTATAGCGCGCTTGGAAATTTTGCGGCCTATTTCGAAATCGGTGCGGCGTGTTATCTGGACGGCAGTGGACGCAGGCTGAGACTGCTGCCGCTGAGCACGGGTGGATTTCTGGTCAGCCTGATGGCAATCAGTCGAGCGACGTTCAATCAGGTTGTCCTGGATCGCTTCACCCATGGCGCTTCCCTTAAATGGGACAAGACGATTCGCTATCGCAAGCGTCCCACATGAGCGTTTTGATTTTCATTTTGTTCACCCTGTTGGTGTTCAGTTTGCCATTGATCCCGGCGGTGCATGAGTTTATTTTCAAGACCGATATCGCGCCGCTCGAAGTGCCGGTAACCTATGACATTGACCCGCGGCGCTTTGCCTATAATTTCCAGAAATTGGTCTACGAAGCTGCTGCCGACTTCCTGGCCGTGGGCGCGCCAATTCCGGATGCGCAGGGCGGCGGTATTTTCAAGATATACCAACCCCAGGCAGAACCTGGTCTGGATTCCGCTGCACGCGAGATTCTGGTTAGCCGCAATCGGGTACTGATACCGCCGGGTTCCTGGACGCAGGGTGAAATCTATTCGCTTGATCAGGTGCGTTGTCGAGAGGCAAGCCATGTGCGGGCGATTTTCTCCGAAGATGTACTGGCCCTGGGCGTCAGTGCGTGTGTCATGCGATGGGCCCACGCCAATGTCATCTACGCGCGAGACAAGAATGAGCTTTATGGCCGTATTACCGCTGATTCACTGATCTATATTCGCAGCCGGGCAATTTTTGAGCGGATGCACGCGCCGATGATTCGCTTCGGTGATCGTCACACTCGTGTTCGGTTCCCACGGCAGTCGTCGTCCCGAGTCAGTATCGACGTTAACGGATGTGGCGCTGTGCTCATGCATCAGCCGGAATTGAAAAGAGTCGTCTTCAAGGGCAATGTCACCATTCCTGCAAACTCCATTGTCGAAACCGACCTGATCGTTCGAGGAGACTTGAAGGTCGGGAATAATGTGCTTGTTCTCGGATCGCTCAAGTCCCGCGGCAAGATGTCCGTGGGCGCCGACTGTGAGGTTACCGGCAGTGTGGTGTCGCAGGATTCGTTGTTAATCGGGCGGCGAGCACGAGTACTGGGTCCGGCGATTGGAGAACGTCGAATCGTGCTGGGCGATGATTGCAGGATCGGCAGCAAAGAGTCGCCGGTGACAGTAAGCTCCAACCGCATCGATGTTCACAATGGCGTTGTAGTATTTGGCTCAATATGGGCAAGAGAATTAGGCCGCGCCGTCGGCAAGTTATCACGAAGATCGCAATGACCACACTTGCAACGGCACTGCTGCCGATGCGGGGTGATGCGGCGGTCATCGATTCGTCGAATCAACGGCCGGTGCTCGATCTCACTCGCTTTTCGCGTGCCTTCGGATTGACGGCCGTGTTGGCCGACGGCGACATTCATGATCCTTATTTCAGCGGCAAGGCGCTGATATGTGCGCATCAATTGGGCATGTCGGTGCACGACCAGGCGCGCGCGATGCTTGATTGGCTGTTGCCCAAACAGCGCGGTGACGGCAGCTTTGCCCGATACTGCCTTCGCGCCAGCCAATGGGAGCCTTGCCTGCAAGCCGACGCCGACGATTCGATGTGTGCGATTGTCATCGAGCTGATCTCGATGCTGTCGATGGGTACCGGAATTCGATCGAAATGGCAAAGTTCCATTGACCGCTGCCAAAGCCTGCTGGGGTTGCTCAGATCCGAGCGAGGGACCTACAACATTTCTGCAATTCTGCCGGTGCAGTTGCTCATGGACAATTGCGAAGTATACGAGTCGCTGGTTCGACTGGCTGATTGCTATCGCAGCAATGCGATGTCGGCGCGCGCCAGCCAGGCGAGCGCTCAGGCCGAGTCATTGGGCGCATCAATCGTCAAACAGTTCTGGCAGCCGGCGACTGCGAGTTATCTGGTCACCAGCCAAAGCGGACCGGGCAGTGCGTTTTATCCGGATGCCACAGGACAACTGTTTCCGCTGTTGGGCGGCTTGTATCTGCAGCCAGGTACGCCTGGCATCGACTTGCAACGCTGGATTGATCAGTATGGGTCAGCTTGGCTCAATGGCTCAAGTGATCACTACCCCTGGGGTTTGATCGCCATGGGCTTTCATCTGGCGGGGCGTACCGACATTTCGCGTCAGTGGCTTGATTTTGCCGGAGGCTTGCGAGGAACCAGTCGCTGGAATGTGCTCGAGGAGGCGATTTTTCAAGGCTTGAGCCTGACCGTCAAGCCTTAGCCGCACCGCCGCGTTTGTTGACGCCCGGGTACCTGCAGGGTTTATTCTGAGCTCCGGCCTGCTCACGCAAGCGCGAACACAGCGTCCCAACAGGCAATGTGTCTTGCCTTCGACCGAAACAGCAGCGCCGACTGAACGCTGTTCGCAACCGCCAATTTCCATGCCTTACAAGGCTGGATAGTCGGTATACCCCTGCGCCCCCGGCCCGTAGTAAGTCTTGGTATTTGCCGCATTTAACGGCGCACCGGTGCGCAGTCGTTGCGGTAAATCCGGATTCGCCCCAGCATCGTTCGGCCGTGGCCGCAGCAATGACGGCGCGGGCATCAAGATACGGCGATGCGCCGCGACCCGGCAAGTGGACGGTGGCGTCTGCCCTGCTCACATGCAAACTGTTGGCATCATCATCGCCGTATACCGCGACAGTCGAAAAGCCCTGTTCGGCTGCCGTACGCATTAAATTTTTTACGCCGTTACCATTTCAACAACTCTACAACTGGTACTTGTCGGGAATAGCGACTAAGACTTTAGCATTCGGTCAATGAATTGTTTGACTTCATCGATGGCTCGTCCGCGCGCCTGCGGATGTGGTCCGACATGGGCACCGCGTTCGCCGGGTGAACGAGGATTGTAGACATCGGCACGAAAGCTTGGCGGCCGATCGCCCGGTTGATCGAAGCCGTGATGTGCTCCCGGATAAGTGATGAGCTTTGTAACTGGATTGCTTCCTTGCAGGCGTTTGTTGAGTTCAATGCACGGTTCCACGGGGACCCAGTCATCGGCCTCGCCGTGCAAAATCAGCAGCGGTATGGTCGGACGGTAACCCGCTTGGGCCAACGGCGCAGCACATCCGGGGTAAAACGCAATGGCGGCCTTGAATCTGGGTCCTGTGGACGGCCGACCTGGTGAGTCGTGGCGGACCAGACCCATCACGGTCGAGCCGCCGTGTGACCAGCCGAGCGCATAGATCTGACGAACATCAACATCGGATCGTGCCGCAAGAAAGGCAAGCGCGGCATGGGCATCGAGATTGCGCTCGCGCCAGGGTTGGATCGGCCGATCTTTTAATTCGCACAGCGAGCTGATGCCACGCGGACCGAAACTGTCGAGTAAAAGGGTCACAAATCCCCAGCTGGCAAACCGTTCTGCCCAGTCGCGATGGCGCGGCGCTAATCGATTGCGTGAGTCGACCATGCCGCCGCAACCATGCATCAACACGATGGCCGGGCGCGGCGTTGACGCCCGGCCCGAGTTATCCGGCGTGAACAGGACACCCGACAAGGTCAGATCGCGTCCGGGGATCTGAACCGTTTGCTCATGAATACCGGGGTGGGGTGGGCCGGCAACATAGGTGGCGCAAGCGTTTAGCCCCGACGCAGCAATAACGCCGGCCATTATTAGAAAGCGGAGCATGCCGATAGCGCTGCAGGCGTTCGTTAACAAGAGAATCATGATGGACCTCCAAGTGTCAGTTCGAGCCGAATTCGGCTCGGGTGCTGCTGAGTGGCACTGGTTGTGCAAACCATTCAATAAACAAGCTGCGTGCGCCGTTATTACATCCGGCTGCATTGACCTTTGGCATCCGGCCGGAAGCAGAACTCGCCGTTCAGATCGGAACTCTCCCAGGGCACCTGTTTGTTGTTGGTCTCGGCCACTACTGCGGCGCGTACCCGTTTGAACAGGGCCTCCACCGGCAGTTCGGGTGCTTCCTTCAGACTGCGGGTCAGGTGCCGGGTGTACACGCTCATCGGGCTGTCGCCCGCGACACTGGCACCGTCCCGGGCCACCTGACCAGGGCGGGTTGAGAACGCAACCACCGTGCCGTTCGGCGCCGCCAGAGTCGAGAGGCCGGGCTTGGCCGCCCACATTTTGCGAGTGCCTGCCTGGAATAGCGGGTGAGACCGACAGGCATCGATGATGACAAGATTCGCGCCACGCTCAATCGCACTAAGCTGTTCGACCAGTTCGGTTGCGTCGGTAGTGCGTTCTAGGATGTCGGTTTCGTTGTTGATGCGCGCGCCCACCGGCAACAGATAGCTGCGGCCACGCAATTGCAGGCCGTGTCCGGCGAAGAAGATCAGGCGTACCTCGGCAGCCCGGCTGCGCAGGACAAATTGACGCAGCGCCTCGCGCATTTCGGCCAGGCGCAAGTCCTCCAGAGCGGTGACCGCGAAGCCCAAAGGTTTGAGCACACCGGCCAGCTCACGAACATCATTGACCGGGTTGCGTAGCGGCGCCTCGCTATAGGCCGCGTTGCCGATCAGTAGAGCCATACGAGCCGGGGACTGCGCGGCGCTTTGCGCGCGCGCCGTGCCAGCCGCTCGCAGCCGCCAGTACTCGCTGCAAATGGCCAACGCAAGGCCAGCGGTCATCAGGCGTCGCTTCATTTCCCGGGCGCAACCAGTTCGACCAGTTCCGTGGCACCACTTTGCCGCAGCCGCTGTGCCGCCCGCTGCAGGTCCGCGTCTCGAATCCGAATCAGGTAGATGCCGATTTGTCCCGGGCCGCCGACGATCTCGCCGCCAATCTCGGCCAGTGCGGGCCGCAATTCGGCCTCGCTCCGATCCTGCCGAAACGACACCGGCAGCTGCGGGCCGCGGGGTGTCGCATCGGCAATCGCCCTGCGGTTGTCACTGTAGGCCGGTTCACGCGGTTGGCTGAGCAATAGTCCGATGACACCGACTTGCGCCACGATCAGCCCGAGCGCCAGTGCCTGGGTGTTCAGGCCGAAGCCGAGCACTGAGGCCAGCCAATCAGAAAAACGGTCCAGAATTCCGGGTGCGCGGCTGGCGACCGGCCGCGCCCTTTGCTTGAGTGCCTGTACTTGCGATTTTGATTGCGCTTGCTGCTCCGCCTCCAGCGCAAGTTGGGTGCGTTCCCAACCTGGCATCGCCGGCATCTCGGCCACCTTGGCTTCGAGCTTTGCGCTGAATGCCTGGTCCCAGTCAAGGTCGGCGCGCCGATTCGGATGTTCGCTCAAGAACTGTTCCAGGGCCTCGCGCTCGGCAGGATTCAGTTCGCGGGTCGCGGCCTTGCGGGAAAGCGCATCGAATGCTTCGCTCATGCTCGCGCTCCCCGCAAATCGCCTTCGCGGGCCAGCATCGCTGCCAGGCACGCCTGGATTTTCTTGCGGGCATAGAAGGGCCGGGTCCCGATGGTCTCCTTCTTCATTTTCAAATGCTCGCCGATCTCATCGAGCGTCCAGCCCTCGTAATAGGCCAGGTGGATGCACTCACGCTGTTCGGGGGGCAGCAGCTCCAGACAGTCGCGCACGCCCTCGCTGCGTTCACGCATGATCGCTACATCTTCTGGGCCGGTTTCCTCAACCAGCAGATCGTCATCGATCTCGGCAACATCGGGGCCAGACTCCGGTGCTTTTTGACGCAGCCGCTCGAGCATCTTATAGCGCGCAACGCCCAACAGCCAGGTCGAAAACGCCGACTCGCCACGAAAGCTCTCAGGGGACTTCCAGACGTGCAATAGGGTATCGGACACGACTTCCTCGGCAAGGGATTCCTGTTGAAAACGGTGCACGAGGAACGCGAAGACGCGCCGGCTGAACATTTCGTAGAGTGTTCGAAACGCCATCTGGTCGCGTTTGGCGATCCGTTGGAGCAATGCTTCGACTTCATGGGCGGTGACCTGTCGCATCCTCGAATCCTGGCTGAGTGGCAAGAACGTCGCTTTGCATTCAATCGCAAGATGGACGGCGTATCAGTATACGGCGGCGATTGCAACAACTTCGACCCTTGCCAACCTAGTCATCGGTTGATCGTTTTCCTCAGTGGGTTGCGAATTCATGAGCGTTCGGGAGCCCGCCCTGCGCCGTCCGCCATCGATGGCGGACGGCGAACCGGCTAACGGGTCACACCAAGCGTCGCCGGAACTTTCGGCGGTAAGGGCTGCGGATTCAGTGCGCGATTGCTGCCGAAGGCAAGTACTCCGGCCGAAGCCCCCACACTTAATTGTGAGACGGCTGGAGACTGCGAAAACGGCGTAGGGGCGCGCGGCGGCAGCGGCTGCGGGTTCAGAGCGCGAGCGGCCGCTGCGCTGGTCGATGTGCTTGCAGCCATAGCCAATCGGTTCGGTGCGGCGCGGTTTTCCAGTGCAACCCGGGTGCGGATTGTCGGCGTCACGCAGACGGTATCGCCCTCGAATGCCTCGCGCCAGACAAATCCTGGCAGACAGGTCAGGGCGCGATAAGGCTGACCACGCTCTCGGGTCACGGCCCGTGCGGCCCGGGTCCGGTTTTCTTCCGCAACTCGGGCGCGGGACTCGGGGGTCACGCAGACCAGATCCGAAGGGCGGGCCTCGCGCCAGACAAAACCAATCTTGCAGCTCGGATCGCCGGCGGCGTTCGCCTGGCCGCTAAAGCTTGCCAAGCTGGTCACGGTTGCGAAGACCGCGACGGCCGCACGGGAGGCGATATTTGAATTCATGGTAATTCCTTTCAGTTATTCGGTTCTACGGTTGTTGAAGTCGGGCGTGGCTTAGATGTCACGCTGCTCAGGAACGACCCTTGAATCATGCGCATCGTGAAGCTGAGCGGCAAAAACTCTGAAAAGCATTCAATGCCGTTTCCGGGTCGACGCGGCGAGGACCATTGATGAGTCAACAGAGATCCCATTTCAAAACCCTGGGTCTGGGCATGTCCGGCCTTTGAATGGAAAACGGCCGCTAAGCCACTCAGGGGCAGGAACGGCGCTTAACCGGGTCAATCAGGCGCCAGCGAAATGCCCGATCTCGGGCTGGTCTGGCCTGCGAAACCATGCAAGGAATAATTATGAAAACCTCCGTGAAAATGATCACTCTGTTGTTGAGCTGCATCGCCATGCAAGGTGCTGTTGATGCGGCCCCGGCGTCACCGACCTGTAGCGATTGGGATGTGAGTGGCAAGCCGTGGGTGGCGAATGACGGGGGCTATCAAATCATCTTCCGCATCGATCAGCGTCGACCGCGCTTTGGCGGAACAGCCCAGTACACGCAAGGTGTGGAAGGCTACACACGAGACGTCCAGTCATTCTCGCGGGCGCCAGGTGCCAACATCCGCGGTAGTGACAAAGCGCGGATCAGCGGGGTTGTGAAGGGTGACAAGATCGAGATAAGCACTGAATACGGCGTTATCTACTTCGGCACGATTGATGTCAACGGTCTGGCACTGGGCCAATATCATTTCAAGGGCGCGGCATCAGTCCGCGCGACCTGGGGATCGTCTCGTCCGTTGAACTGCCTGATTGGCACCGGGACGCAGCCGACAACCACCAGCGGTACCGCAACCTCGGCGCATCCTCAGACACCGCCAAACACACCGTCCCCCGGCGAACGAAACGCAAGTGAGCGTGGTGGCGGGGCTGGTGCATCGGTACTGCGAAATACGCTGCCAGCGGTGCCCCCGGTCGCGGTGCAACCGCCAGCACCGGTTGTCTCGTCGCCGCGAGTCGGGAAGACCTGCAAATCCAGCTTCGTTCACCGTCTGTCGAGCCCCGCCGACCGGGTCTGTGTCACCGCGAAATCGCGGGCTCGGGTCGTCGAGGAGAACCGAACTGCTGGCACACGCCGGCAGCCGGGCGGCGGTGCCTACGGACCGAACACCTGCCGGGCAGGGTTTGTCTGGCGCGAGGCGAATGCCGGTGATCTGGTCTGCGTGACGCCTGCAATCAGGGGGCTTGTGGCCGAAGAAAATAACCTGGCCGCCAGTCGTGCACGCGAACGTTGAACGACCTGAATCAAGTCCTTGCGTTGACTCGGCGATCCCGGACCTGCGATGATGCCCTGCATTGGCGACCAGTGAACCACCAGCGCACTCGGAGCGAGCGAGACATGAAGTCAAGGCGAAAGCTGCTGCAAAAAACGCTGGCCCTGCCATGCGCCTCGACTCTGTCGCCGTTCTTGGCCAGTACGCTGTTTTTCCCAAGCCTGGCCGGCCTCGCAGGTTCGGCGCAGGGCACGGTCGTGCCAAGCACACCGGGGCGAACCGCGCTGGTGATCGGCAATCAGCGTTACAAACAAAACCCGCTGCGCAGTTCGGTCAACGATGCCCGCGCGGTTGCCGAACTGCTGACTCAGGCCGGTTTTGCAGTGGATCTTAAGCTGAATGCAAGTCTGAAGCAGATGGCCGAGGCCATCGACGGCTTCAGCAAGTCGGTTGCGTCGCGAGACGTTGGCACCTCGGTTTTTTATTACGCGGGCCATGCGGCGCAACTGGACTGGCGCAACTACCTGCTGCCCGTGGA
>JANORY010000986.1:0-3322 GCA_031415535.1 Burkholderiales bacterium
AGTAGGCGTGCGTGCGGTCGACGCCAAAGTCAGTGACTTCATGGACGCCTTCGCCACCGACGAAGGTTACAAGGCGCTGTACCCGAAGTTCGAGCGCGAAGTAAATGCCTTGATCAACGCCGGTGCCGATGTCATCGTGCCGGCCGGCGGCTTGCCGATGCTGCTGTTCGGTGGAAAGCATGGCGCGACCATGGGCGGTGCGCCGATTCTCGACGGCTTGTCAATCATTGCGAAGGCCGCCGAAATGGCCGTCAAGTTGCGTGAGTTGACCGGTCTGGGCGTCAGTCGCCGATCGAATCTGGTGCAGCCGCCCGAGAAAGCTTTAACCGAGTTTTTGGAGCAGGGCTGAGCGCGGTCGTGTCGGCCATCGATTCCTTGGCGCGCAAGGTGCGCCGCTCGATCCCAAGCTTGGGTGTGTTCGATACTTGCGCCGACAGCAAAGGCAACATTGCCGCGAACACCTTCGGGCTGCCAGCAACGACTTCCTTGCTGAACAGATAATCCGGTTGGCCCTGCAGGTTACCGATCAGACCGCCCGCCTCTGCGATCAGCAGAGCACCGGCTGCAACATCCCACGGTGCCAGTCCAAGCTCCCAGAAGCCATCGTAACGGCCGCAGGCAACGTAGGCGAGATCAAGCGCTGCTGCGCCCGGCCGACGAACCGCTGCGGTTCGTTCGGTCATAATTTTGAACATGGCCAGATAGCGGTCGAGTTGCCCCAACTCGCGATAAGGAAAGCCCGTGCCAACCAACGCCTCGTCGATCTTGCTGCGCTTCGAAACACGGATGCGTCGATCATTGACGAACGCACCGCGCCCCTTGCTGGCGGCGAAAATCTCATCGCGGTTTGGATCGTAAACGACGGCCTGCGTCAAGGTGCCACGTTCCATCAGTGCGATCGACACCGCATACTGAGGAAAGCCGTGAATAAAATTGGTGGTGCCATCGAGCGGATCGATGATCCAGATAAATGGCGCGGCATGCACTTTGGCGCGCCATTCTTCCGGGTCTTCGTTGGCGACGCCGTCCTGGGTCAGGCCAGACTCCTCTGCCAGGATCGAGTGCGCCGGGTAGGCGCTCAGCAGAGTGTCGATAATCGACTCCTCAGCCGCCTTATCAACCTCGGTAACAAAGTCGTTCGGCTGTTTGCGCCCGATCTTCAGATTGTCGATGTCATGGCTGGCGCGCACAATAATGCGGCCCGCTCTGCGTGCAGCCTTGACTGCGACCGTAAGCATCGGATGCATGCGAGACCTTTGAAAACCCTCCATTTTACGTGATTGTGATAGGTAAAGCCTTGAGTTCTGACCGATTGAGTGCAAAAGCGACGCCTTTTGAGTCTGATCCGTATCACGCGTTAGACAAAATCCGCGTGGTTCTGGTCGAGCCCAGCCACCCGGGCAATGTTGGTGCGGTCGCACGCGCCATGCGGGTCATGGGCTTTGGCGGCCTGCGCGTGGTGGCGCCGCGCTTTGCGCATATCCTGCAGCACCGCGATGCGCTGGCACTGGCGGCCGGCGCTGATGAAATTCTTGAATCCGCCCAAGTCTTTGACACCCTGGCCGATGCGCTGGCCGATTGCAGCCTGTGCGTGGCGGTGAGTGCGGCGATGCGCGATTTCGGTCCGCCGGCCGAGACGCCCGAGGCGATTGCCCCCCTGGTGTTGTCCGAAAACGGCCAAAGCGCACTGGTGTTCGGACCCGAACGGACCGGCTTGTCGATTGCCGATGTCGGTATGTGCCAGCGTCTGTGCAGCATTCCGACCGCGGCCGAGCATTCATCGCTGAACCTGGCGCAGGCGGTGCAGGTCTTGGCCTATGTCGTGCGACGCAGCGTCGCCGAATTGCAGGCTGGGACATTGACACGCTCGCCTCAACAACGGCGCGGCTTGGCGTCGGAAAGGGCGTCGGATACTGCGTCGGATACTGCACCCGCACCGGCGTCAGAGCCCGTTACTCGATATGCGAATCATGTCGAGATCGAGGGTTTCTACGCCCATTGGGAGCGTGGACTGACCGCAATTCGGTATCTGGATCCAGAAAACCCGAAAAAACTGATGCCGCGCATGCGCCGGCTTTTTTCACGGTCACGGCTCGAAATCGAGGATATTCATTTGTTGCGCGGCGTCTGCAAGCTGATGGAGGAGGCCGGTGAGAAATGGAAATGAACTCCGTCGCCAGCAGGATTTCCGGCCCGCACCTACAATTGAAAGTCGATTGACACAAGTTCGATGGGAGTTGCCGGTGCTGTTTAAGCGATTGCGTGAAGATATTGCTACCGTACTGGAGAAAGATCCGGCCGCCCGCTCGGCGCTCGAGGTTTTGCTCTGTTACCCGGGTGTGCATGCGCAGTTTTTGCACCGGATTGCGCATCGTCTATGGCGCGTACGATTCACCACCTTGGCGCGGATGATCTCGCATTTGGGGCGGTTTCTGAGCGGCATCGAAATTCACCCCGGTGCCACCTTGGGCAATCGGGTTTTTATCGATCACGGCATGGGCGTGGTCATCGGCGAGACCGCCGAGGTCGGTGATGACTGCACGATCTACCAGGGGGCAACTCTGGGGGGAACGTCGCTGCACGATGGCAAGCGCCATCCAACCTTGCATCGCGGTGTTGTGGTCAGTGCCGGTGCCAAGGTGCTGGGGCCGTTTACGGTCGGTGCCAATGCGCGAATCGGTGCCAATGCAGTGGTCATCAAGGAAGTGCCGGCCGGCGCGACGGCGGTCGGTATTCCGGCGCGTATCGTCGTTGAGGAGCGCAAGCATAAGACGGATGAGCTCGATCCGAAGCCAGATTTTTCAGCCTATGGCGTGAACTTGAAAGGCGATGATCCGCTGAGCCTGGCGATGCAAAAACTCATCAATCATGTCGCCGATCAGGATCGCAAGATCGACGAATTATGTTCCGAACTCAAGCGCATGGGCGTGCGCATGGAAGCGTCCAAAGCGCCGCTCGATGCGCCGGGCTTGAGCCGGATGGTGGAGTGAACGATGCGTCCGCGATTCCATTGCGTCTGCGCTTCAAAATAGTGTGTTTTGCAACGAGGAGTCTCGAATGGCGGATCTGGTAACCGAGTTGGCCGAGCGCGGTAAGTCGCTGCAACCTGACGATCGTTCACGCCTGGTTGATTTACTTTTGGAATCATTGCACGAGCCCTCGACATTGGACGTGCAATCCTCGTGGGAAGCCGAAATAGAAACGCGGCTAACCGAATATGATCGAGGTCAAGTACATGCTGTTGACGCCGAGGAAGTGTTCAATAAGGCTAGAAAAATAGCCCGGTGATTAAAGTCCGCTTTCTACCAGCCGCTGACGAGGA
>JANORY010000987.1:0-5085 GCA_031415535.1 Burkholderiales bacterium
ACCTTTGAGGTCTATCCTGAGGTACAGGTCGGCGATGTCGCGTCGCTCAAACTCGAGCGAATTGCCTGCGAGGTCACGGATTCCGAAGTTGACCGCACGCTCGAAGTATTGCGCAAGCAGCGCACCACCTGGACCGATTCCTTGGAGAACGCCAAAGACGGTGATCGCGTTACGATGGACTTCGCAGGCACGCTGGACGGTGTTGAATTTGAAGGTGGCAAGGCGCAAGACTTTCCGTTCGAATTGGGCCAAGGGCGCATGCTGCCGGATTTCGAATCGGGAGTTCGCGGCGCTGCCAACAACGACATCCGTCGATTTGATGTCGGCTTTCCGGCGGACTATGGATCGAAGGATTTAGCCGGTAAAACCGCCCAATTTGAAGTTCGGATCAAGAAAATCGAGTCTCCGGTGTTGCCGGCGCTCGATGCCGAATTTGCCAAACAATTAGGCGTGGCCGATGGTGACCTTGCCAAGATGCGCATCGAAGTCAGGAGCAATATCGAGCGTGAGGTCAGCCAACGGACACGCCAGCGAACCAAAAACATGGTCCTCGACTCATTGCCGGTTCTGGCCGAGTTTGATTTGCCGCAGAGCCTGATTCAGAACGAGTCGGCAACTTTGGCGGAGCGCACCAAGGCTGATCTGCAGGCGCGCGGCGTCGACGTCAGCAAGATGCCGGTGCCGGTTGATGCGTTCAAGGAGCAGGCCGAGAAACGGGTTCGGCTGGGTTTACTGGTCAGTGAAATAGTCAAGCAAAATAGCCTGCAACCCAAGCCAGATCAGATCCGCAAGCAGATTGAAGAGATGTCGCAAGGCTATGAGAATCCTGGCGAAGTTATTCGCTACTATTTCAGCGACAAACAACGTCTAGCCGAAGTTGAAGCGGTCGTGACTGAGCAAAACGTGGTCGAGTGGGCCCTTAACAAGGCTCAAGTGACCGACAAGCAGATTGCATTTGATGAGTTGATGCAGAACCGCTAGCCTCGTGCGACGGCTGATATCAACCAACGGAGTTTTGAATGAGCTTTAACAGTATTGTCGAGGATATGGTAAACGCCCAGTTCGGCCAGTCTCATGAGACGCGTGGCTTGGGCATGGTGCCGATCGTCATCGAACAGAGCGGTCGGGGCGAGCGCGCCTATGACATTTACTCCAGGCTGTTGCGCGAGCGGGTCATTTTCCTGGTCGGCCCAGTCATGGACCAAAGCGCTAACTTGGTGGTCGCTCAGTTGTTGTTTCTTGAGTCCGAAAACCCCGATAAGGACGTCTCCTTTTATATCAACTCGCCCGGCGGATCAGTGTCGGCCGGCCTGTCGATCTACGACACCATGCAGTTCGTCAAACCCTCGGTCAGCACCTTGTGCATGGGCATCGCGGCCAGTATGGGTGCCTTTCTGCTCGCGGCGGGTGCCAAGGGCAAGCGATTTTCGCTGCCGAATTCGCGGATCATGATTCACCAGCCCTCGGGTGGCGCGCAAGGTCAAGCCTCTGACATTGAAATCCAGGCTCGCGAAATTCTGTATTTGCGCGAACGCTTGAACAAACTGATGGCGGAGCACACCGGTCAGTCGCTTGAGAAAATCTCCAAGGACACCGATCGCGATAATTTCCTGTCTCCGGAAGATGCGTTAAGCTATGGATTAATCGACAAGGTCCTTTCCAAACGCACTGAGGTTACTTAATTGACCTTCATCCACGGGCAGCCGTCCAGTTTCATTCCTTCAGTTCGGAACTGACGGCTTTAGCGGAGTATCCATGTCCGAGAAAAAAGGTTCGAGCGAAAAGCTCTTGTATTGCTCATTTTGCGGCAAGAGTCAGCATGAAGTCCGCAAGCTGATTGCCGGCCCTTCAGTATTCATTTGTGATGAGTGCATTGAGCTGTGCAACGATATTATTCGCGACGAGACTCAGGGCGAAGCTCAGGCAGCCAGCGTCAAGTCCGGTTTGCCAACACCGGCGGAGATTTGCGCAATCCTGGACCAATATGTCATTGGCCAGGGCGTCGCTAAAAAAATACTCTCGGTTGCGGTTTATAACCATTACAAACGTCTGCGCCACAAAGCCAAAAAAGATGACGTCGAACTGGCGAAGAGCAATATCTTGTTGGTCGGCCCGACCGGTTCAGGCAAAACATTGCTGGCTCAGACCTTGGCGCGCATGTTGAATGTGCCGTTTGTGATTGCCGATGCCACCACCTTGACCGAAGCCGGTTATGTTGGCGAGGACGTCGAAAACATCATTCAAAAGTTGTTGCAGAACTGCAATTACGAAGTCGAGAAGGCACAGAGCGGCATCGTCTATATCGATGAAATCGACAAGATTTCGCGCAAATCAGATAACCCGTCGATCACCCGTGACGTATCGGGCGAAGGTGTGCAACAGGCCTTGCTCAAATTGATTGAGGGCACCATTGCCTCGGTACCCCCGCAAGGCGGCCGCAAGCATCCGAATCAGGATTTTGTGCAGATCGACACCACTAATATCCTGTTCATCTGCGGCGGCGCCTTCGACGGACTCGACAAACTGATTCGTAATCGCTCCGAGCGCGCCGGCATTGGGTTTGGTGCTGAAGTGCGAAGCCCGAACGAGCGTGCGGTTGGCGATGTGCTGCGTGAAGCCGAACCGGAAGATTTAATCAAGTTCGGTCTGATTCCTGAACTGGTTGGTCGCTTGCCGGTGGTTGCCACACTGGACGAATTGCATACCGATGCCTTAGTTCAAATTCTGGTTGAACCGAAGAATGCGGTTATCAAGCAATACCAAAAGCTGTTCCAGATGGAAGGTGTCGAACTTGAAGTGCGTCCGGCGGCCTTGCAGGCGATTGCTCGCAAGGCTCTGAAGCGCAAGACCGGTGCGCGCGGTTTGCGTTCGATCCTCGAACATGTATTGCTCGACATCATGTTCGAGTTGCCCAGTTCAGCCAATGTCAGCAAAGTGGTTGTCGAAGAAGGGGCAATCAATGGCGATTCGAAGCCCTTGCTTATTTATGAAGATTCACCGCGGGTTGCCGGCGGTCATTGAGAACCGCCGCCTGTCGTACCTGGCAATGTCGTGGCAGCATGGCGGCGGCTTTATGGCAGCGTTGCTGCAAGGTCGTGAGCTTGCCGCCCGTCGGGTGTTCCGTCGTTCCGCTCCGACAAAGCGTGGGGTTTTCCCCGCAAGCCCTGTGTTTGCTCCGGCCGAACAGGTAAAAAGAGGCTCGTTCTTGAAAATTGGGAGTTAAGCACCATGTTCGCTGAAACCTCCCGGAGATACTGATGTCTGAAAATACGATGAAAGCTCCTCAGTCACTGCCTTTGTTGCCGTTGCGCGATGTGGTGGTTTTCCCGCATATGGTCATTCCTCTGTTTGTCGGCCGTCCAAAGTCGATCAAGGCCTTGGAAACCGCGATGGAAGCCGGTAAAAGCATCATGCTGGTGGCGCAAAAGAACGCCTCCAAAGATGAACCCTCGGCGGGCGACATTTACGGCATTGGTTGTGTCTCGAATATTTTGCAGATGCTCAAACTGCCTGACGGCACCGTCAAGGTGCTGGTCGAAGGTTCACAGCGCGCCCGAATTACGTCGATCGACGACAGTGGCGTGCATTTTGTTTGCGAACTCAGCCTGATACCGGCCGGTCCGCCGCCGTCCTCGGAAGCTGAAGCTCTGCGTCGAGCGATCCTCGCGCAGTTTGACCAATACGTAAAGCTCAACAAGAAGATCCCGCCGGAAATCCTGGCGTCGCTAAACGGTATCGATGACGCCGGTCGATTGGCCGACACCATTGCCTCGCATCTACCGATCAAGATTGAACAGAAGCAGGGCATTCTTGAGACCATGGATGTCGGCGAGCGCCTTGAAAAGCTGCTGGCACAAATTGAAACTGAACTCGACATCCTGCAGGTTGAGAAGCGCATCCGCGGGCGCGTCAAACGCCAGATGGAGAAGAGTCAGCGTGAGTATTACCTGAACGAGCAAGTCAAGGCGATTCAGAAGGAGTTGGGCGAAGGCGAAGAGGGTGCCGACATGGACGAGCTCGACCGCAAGGTCAAGGCGGCCAAGATGTCGCCAGAGGCTCGCAAGAAGGCCGAAGGTGAATTGAAAAAACTCAAGCTGATGTCACCGATGTCAGCCGAAGCCACCGTTGTGCGCAACTACATCGATACCCTGGTGAATTTGCCGTGGCGCAAAAAGAGCAAGATCAACAATGACCTGACCAACGCCGAGTCAGTATTGAACAACGATCACTACGGGCTCGAAAAGGTCAAGGATCGAATCCTCGAGTATCTCGCGGTCCAGCAACGTGTCGACAAGGTGAAATCGCCGATCCTGTGTCTGGTCGGCCCGCCGGGTGTCGGTAAGACCTCGCTGGGACAGTCGATTGCTCGCGCGACCAATCGCAAGTTTGTTCGCATGGCCCTCGGCGGAGTTCGTGACGAGGCCGAGATCCGCGGTCATCGTCGCACCTATATCGGTTCAATGCCAGGCAAGATTTTGCAAAGCCTGACCAAAGCCGGTGTCCGTAATCCCTTGTTCCTGCTTGATGAAGTCGACAAGATGGGTATGGACTTCCGGGGTGATCCTTCGTCGGCGCTGCTCGAAGTGCTCGACCCGGAGCAGAACAACACCTTCGTCGATCACTACGTTGAAGTCGAGTACGACCTGTCGGACGTGATGTTCGTTGCCACGGCCAACACCTTGAACATTCCGCCAGCCTTGCTGGATCGTATGGAGGTCATTCGCCTGGCGGGTTACACCGAAGACGAAAAACTTCATATTGCAATGCGTTACTTGCTGCCTAAACAAATCAAGAACAATGGTTTGAAGGTAGACGAGCTTGCGCTGGCCGAATCGGCGATTCGCGACATCATTCGGTACTACTCTCGCGAAGCGGGTGTGCGCGCATTGGAGCGCGAAATCAGCAAGATCTGCCGCAAGGTAGTCAAGCTGTTGCTGCTCAAAAAGCAGGAAAAAAAGGTCGCAGTCAACTCGAAGAATCTGGACAAATTCCTGGGTGTTCGGCGCTTCAGTTTCGGCGTTGCCGAAAAAGCCAATCAGGTAGGACAAGTGACGGGTCTGGCCTGGACCGAGGTGGGTGGTGAAC
>JANORY010000988.1:0-2834 GCA_031415535.1 Burkholderiales bacterium
GCCCGATGTCAGGGCCGTGACGACGAAGCTGATCGATTTGCAAACCAGCCAGTTTGGCGTCTGACTGCTGGCCCGATGTCAGGGCCGTGACGACCTGGTTCTCGCCTGCTCGACCAACGACCGAACGTCTGACTGCTGGCCCGATGTCAGGGCCGTGACGACTGGGCTTGGTGAGGCCAGGTTGAACGTCACATACGTCTGACTGCTGGCCCGATGTCAGGGCCGTGACGACCGAGTTCGTGCGTAAGCAATGGGATGGACGCAGCTTCCATAAGCGCGGCGTGAGTTGCGAGGACAAGTGATTGGGCTGCACGCTGATTCGCTGCAACGTAAGCCCGCAGTGTGGTCAGCTCAGCTTACGCCTTGCGCCGCTTTGAGCCGCAAGCGTGCGCAAAGCCCAAGTTTTCTGACCAGCCTCAGCGCCAGACCACTGGCGACCGCTGAACCGGCTAACCTGGCCCAGCAATTCAAGCGCCAAAACAACGTTTAAATCTCCTATCCTCGAGGACACGGACGGCATTTGGCTTGGCGTCCATGGCATCGATGACGACGGTACAGTGCTTGCAGGACGCGATGGGCATGTTGCCTGGCGATCGCACACCGGGGTCGCCGATTCGGGGGCGGCGTTAAGTGCGGCGATTGACTCGATTCTGTGTCGGGGCGGTGTTCGTCGAGCTTGAATCGAGGTTTTATCCTAGCCTGTCAAAGCCAACCCGAGCGATGTGGTCACGGCATCGCTTTCCCGGTCGCTTGCCTTACTGGGATGCCGGTGGGGTCGAACCCCTCAAGGCAGTAGACGTTGATGCCCAGATTGTCGGGTGTGACGCGTTTGCGATGAAAAGGGTAAATGCCGCAGACTTTGTAAAAGAAGTGCCGCGCGGTTCGGGTGTGGAAGTGATACTCGGTCAGAAACGCTTCGCCCGCCAGCAGCTTGAACTTGCTCTCGTGAACTTTGACCATCAGCGCGTTTTTTTTGTTGCAGATCGAACAATCGCACACGGTTAGTTCGGGAAAATCGGTCTCGATTTCGAAGCGGACGGCACCACAATGACAACTGCCACGATAACTTTTGAATGGGAGACTGGACATGTCGAAAGTTCCGTTTGAAGGCTTGAGAAGAGCATCTCGACGGCTATTAAAACAAAGCCTTGTCAAAGAAGGCGGGAAGTTCACGGGCGAGACGCTCGAGCAGTGCGGCGCGGTCGAACCCTGGCGGGTCTGCCTTAATGTCGCCGTCCTCGGTCTGGATGGACATGCTTGGAGCATCCATGAAGGCGAAGTGCCAGGCGTTTTTAATCCGGTGAAGATCGGCGCCTGGCAAATGGCCGGCTACCCATTCAGCATGAAATCGCGGTACAACGAAGCGGTCGAGTTCGGCTGCGTAGATCGCGGCGGGGAGTCGAATGTTGTTCAGCGAAGTTTTTGTGACTACGACACCCACCGGGGCCAGTGCCACGATCGCTCGCACGCGGGGGTCGCGCAATGAGGCTGTCGATGGTGCAACCGGCTCCGCTGCATTGGCACCCGACGACTCGGTTCGGCCCATGCTGCAAAAAATCGGATCGTTGGCGCGATCACTGGCGCAATGCGAAGCGATGCGTGATCTGTCGGGCTGCCCACCAGCAAGGGCCAACACGGTGTAGCCACCGGCCGAGTGGCCGATCGCGCCGATCCGTGGGCCTTTGGCGTCGACGCTGATACGCTCCCGCCATTCAGGGTCGCGCAGCAGCGCGTCTATGACCCGAGAAGCCTGTTGTGGGCGTTCGATGAAATAACGTTCCGGCGTTTTCTGCAGTAACGATCGATCCTGCCAATTGTCGCCCGGATGGCGCAACGACGCGACCAGATAACCGTTCCTTGCCAGCGCCTCAGCCAGGCTACTGTGGCCAAGTTCGGATCCGCCGGTGCCATGGCTCAATACGATCAGCCCCTTGAACTTGGAGTCGGGCTGGGCCTGAATCGCGACCCGCACCGTGAAGGGACCCATCGCGATCGTGCGCGCCGGGGACTGGGTAGGGTAGTACAGCGCGACAACCATAGGTGGCGCGTCTGGGGCGGTGCTCGGGACAGAGATCTGTCGCCATCCCGCTTGGGTTGCCATCACTTGGGTTGCCATCGCTTGAGTGCAGAGCAAGAGACTGGCGGCGAACATTAAGGTTTTTTGCAAATTGGTGAGTTTCAAGGGCGCGTCCTGAGCATGGTGTACGGTGAGTATCCGTGGACTCAGGCAATTTGTTGACTACATTGCGACGAAACGCTTGGGCGCGTCGCAGGCTGTCGTTCGTGAGTCGTGGCTGGTGGTGTGGTGCCCTAGATCTTTGGCAAAGTCGACGGTGCCACCGATGGTTTTTGCGTGACTAGCGAACATCGGAATGAGTGTGAAGGATCGCCTTGCGCGCACCGGAATTGATGACTAATAATTTACCTGTCCTGCCTGGGGGAATTTGACCGACCAAAGGTGGGGGAATTTGAAGTGGCCAACGGGGCCTCGACAAGTTCGGGATCCATGAAACTGTAGTTATCGGGTATGCCGAGCACATGAATCGGTTTGTTCTGCATTATTTGCTCGAACTCCGCTATCAACCGTGATCGATGCTTCTTTTCCATAACGAAGACCGCCTCTGCCCACTTCAAGTCCTGCTCGTTGACCACTCGCCTCGTGTTCCGACTCATTCCGGCCGACTGAACCGAATGATACGGGTGATTGCACCAGAACCCCCTACAATCACGCACGAGACCGAATTCATTTGACGCGAGAGGGTCCGTGAGCATCGAGCTATTGCCAAGTATTATCCGTACAAACTTTGAAGTGCACGAATGGAAACACGCCTGTG
>JANORY010000989.1:0-1918 GCA_031415535.1 Burkholderiales bacterium
GTTCGTCAACTTCAGTCATTGGATACCTGAATCATGGGAACAAAACCCGCGGCGAGCGAGCGTTTGTATCTGAGCGATGTATTGCGCGCTTGAATAACCGCAATCAAGGCACAGTTGCTCCCAGTTTCGAACCGAAAGCAGGGTCCAGAACAGATCGGTAGCCTCGCTGGATGTCCATTCACGAGCCAGCAGACCGTCACGCTCGATCGCTTCGATCGCCGCTCGGCAGCCGTCTTTCATCGCGATCATCCGGTTGTTCCAGGCCGCTGCCGCAGCCTCATCGGTTTCGCGCAGGAGCAGCAGCGCTTTAGCCAAACCGTATATCTGTGGCAGGTAGTTTCCCCAGAATTCGACATAGGCGTCGAGCCGAACCAAGCCTGAGGTGCTCGCCCGCGATTTCATCAGGCGCTCACTGACTCGCAGAATTTCATCGACGTAGTGAGTGGTCGCTATCAATAAGTCGGAGCGATTACGGAAGTGTATATAAACCGTCTGTCGGGAAACGCCGGCGCGGTTTGCGATGTCACGTATCGAAACTTCTTGGCCGCGACGCTCTTCCAGCAACGCCCAAGCGGTTGCCAGTAGGCGCGGACGAGTTTCGAGGGATTCACTTGACACGGTGTCAATTCTGCGCGGTACCATGTCAATTCGTCAATTTACACGGTGTAAACCTAGCAAAACAGGAGTCTTAAGATGAAGCTGATTATTTTTGGTGCCACCGGCAGCCTCGGGCGTCAATTGGTCGCCGAAGCATTGCAAAACGGGCACACAGTTACCGCCTTTGGGCGCAGTCCCCAGAAGCTCGGTATGACCGATCCGAAGCTGAATTTTGTCAGTGGCGATGTGCTTGAACCGGTCTTGGTTCAACAGGCAGTGCGAGGACAAGAGTCGGTAATCTGCTCGTTGGGGGCTGGTCCCAAAGGTGTGGTTCGTTCGCTCGGCACGCGCAATATTGTTAACGCAATGCGCGAGGCGTCGGTACGCCGTCTTATCTGTCAGACCACGCTGGGCGTCGGCGAAAGTCGCCAGAATCTGGATTTTTTCTGGAAATATCTGATGTTCGGTCTGCTGCTGAAAAAGGCCTTTGCCGACCATGTTGAACAGGAACGATGGGTCAGGGAATCGAGTCTCGACTGGATCATAGTTCGACCGGGCGCATTCACCAATGGCGTGCGAACCGGTAAATATCGGCACGGATTTGCGGCCAACGACCGCACCACCAAACTAAAAATCTCCCGTGCCGATCTGGCTGATTTTTTGTTGCGACAGTTGGCTGACGACACCTACTTGCATAAGGCCGTGGGGATTTCGTACTAAGCTTTCGGGCCGTATCGCAAAGTAAGATCATGGCGATACATCAAAGCATTATCCTCCCATCGACACAAGTGACCGAGTCGCTGCCCACCCAGATATTTCCTCGCGCATCACGATTCACAAAGATAGTGCCGACGCGTCCCATCGCCAAGCCCTGCGAGGTGCGATAACGCTCGGGCGCCGGGCCGGTGCCGATCAAACATTGCGCTACGCCGGCATTCAGGCTGCCGGTCACCGGATCCTCGACCACCTGTGTGGTGGTGAAGAAGGCGCGCAATTCGAACTGATGCTCTGCTCCTTTGGGGTAAGCCGCCACTACTCCGAGCTTGACCAAGCCCATCCCGCCAGGTTTATTGTAAGTCTCCGGTCTTAGTCGCGAAGAAATAGGCGCTCTGGTCGATTGCGGCACATGCCGTCGCAGGGGATGCTCCGAGGCTCAAACCTCGGGAGTAATTGCGTGCAAACCCTCGGTCGACAGGCCGGTCGGGCACCTGATGGCACCCCGGTCCACTACGAGCGCCACCGTCCTGAGCAGACCACGCTGTATCGCCTGGTGCAAAAGAACGTTGCGACTTTCATTGCGCAAGTCGAGCTCGCATCAGGC
>JANORY010000990.1:0-1488 GCA_031415535.1 Burkholderiales bacterium
GCCACGGGCGGCGGTAACGCCGACGTTGGGATTGCAATCCTCGCGGGCAGCGGAAATACGATTGGCGGCACAACACCTGCGGCGCGCAACCTGATCTCGATGAACTGGGAGGGCATCGAGATCAACTCCTCCGACAATTTCATACAGGGCAACTATATCGGCACCGACGTGAGCGGCGCACTGAACCGCGGCAACCACAGCGGCGACGGCGTGCAACTGCAGGGCGCTTCAACCAACAATCTGGTCGGCGGTTCGGCGGTGGGCGCCGGCAACCTGATCGCCTTTAACGCGCTTCACGGGGTCGACGTGGTAAACGGCAGCGGCGATCAGATTCTGGGCAATGTGATCCACTCCAACGCTTCATTGGGTATCAATCTTGGCTCGGCGGGCGTTACCGCCAATGATGCCGGTGATCCGGATTCAGGGGCCAACAATCTGCAGAATTTTCCGGTGCTAAGCTCGGCCAACTCGAACGCATCGGGTACGACGATCGCCGGCACGATCAATTCAAACGCCAGCACGACCTTGCGCATTGAGTTCTTTGGTAATCGCCCCACCGTCGCCGACACTCCAAACGGCGAAGGCGAGCGTTACCTCGGCTTCGTGACCGTCACGACCAACGGTTCTGGCAATGCAACGATCAACACCACGCTCAGCGACGTGTGGATCAACAGTGGCGATCGAGTGACGGCCACCGCCACCGTCGATCTGGGCGGCGGCAACTACGGCTCGACCTCGGAATTCGCGGCCAACGTCACAGCAAGCTCGAGCGGTATCATCGTGGTCGACACGAGCAGCGGTCTTGCAAATGGCACGACCAGCTCGATCACCAACCTCGGCAATGCACGCGGTGCCGATGGCCGCATTTCGCTGCTTGAGGCGGTACTGGCGGCCAATAACACGGCCAATGGCGGCGCACCGGACAAGATCGTCTTCAACATTCCGGTGACCGACGCGAATCATCTCTACTATCGCGACAACGCAGTGGCGGGCACCTTCGCGGCACCGGTCGTCACCACGCTGAGCGATTCCATGATTACGGACTTCGATGCCGACTATGCGGCCGCCACCGCGCGATCCTGGTATCGCATCACGCTAGGCAGCGCGGACTTAAATGTGACGCAAGCACTGATCATCGATGGCAGCACGCAGGCCGGATACGATGCTGCCAGCGGACCGATCATCGAAATCAATGCTGCGGCGGTCTCGGCCAGCGATCCGAACGCGATCACGTTGACTGCCGGCGCGTCGACAATTCGGGCGCTGGTTGTCAACCGGGCGGACAATAATGGCATCGAGGTCGATACCGGCGCGGATGGATCCGTGCTGGTTGGCAACTACCTGGGAACCGATGTTTCCGGAACGCAGGCGCTCGGCAACAGCACGGGCGGTCCCTGGGGATCGGTTTCGATTAAATCGGATAATGTGATCGTCGGTGGCGTGGCACCTGCTGATCGAAATCTGATCTCCGGCAACGCGGGCTCCGGC
>JANORY010000991.1:0-6678 GCA_031415535.1 Burkholderiales bacterium
CCCGAAAACGCCCATCAAATCAGGATTTGCAATGCTCGAATGCAAGGTTTTTGGCGCCAACGATCTGCGTGTGCTCGACGTCCCGATGCCGATCGCCGGTGACGGTGAGGTATTGATCCGACTCGGAGCCGCTGGCATCTGCGGCTCCGACATGCACTACTACTTTCACGGCCGGGTCGGCAACTTCATGATTCGCGAACCCTTGACGCCTGGCCATGAGGCATCCGGCGTCGTCGCCGGCATCGGGGCCGGCGTCACGACGGTCAAGGTCGGCGATCGGATCGCCATCAATCCGTCCCGACCCTGTGGCAATTGCCCGGGCTGCCGCGAGGGTCGCGAAAATTTATGCCGCAACATGAAATTTCTCGGCAGCGCCAGCGTGTTTCCACATATGCAAGGCATGTTCAGCGAATTTTTTGTGATGCCGCAACGGCAATGTGTGCCAGTCACGAGCGATGTATCGCTCGAGGAAATCGCCATGAGTGAGCCATTGGCGGTCGCTTTGCACTCCGCCTACCGGGCCGGTAATTTGCTGGGCAAGCATGTACTCATCACCGGCAGCGGCACGATTGGCTGCATGCAGGTCCTAGCCTGCCGCTTGGCCGGTGCCTCGCGGATCACCATTACCGATGTGGTCGATCATCCGCTGTCGGTGGCGCGCCTGGTCGGTGCCGATGAAGTTGTGCGCACCGATCGGCTGACCGCCGACACGGCACTATCGAAACAGATCGGCGAACCGGACGTCGCCTTCGAAGTATCGGGCGCAGCACCAGCGTTCGCCAGTTGCCTCGAAACCGTTCGACGCGGCGGTGTCATTGTTCAAGTCGGCACCTTGCCGGCCGACGGCATGCACCTGATGGCCAATCTGATCATGTCGCGCGAGCTCGACGTGCGCGGATCGTTCCGCTGGGGCAATGTGTTCGAACCGGCGGTGCGGGCGATTGCTGAACGTCGGGTGGATGTTCGTCCGGTGTTGTCCGGTACACATCCGCTTCTGGATGCGGCGGCTGCGATTACCTTGGCGAGAGACAAGACGCGCAGCATGAAGGTGCAGCTTCGGGTGCAGTGAGGCCCCGTTCAATACCCCAAGCGACGCGGCAACCACAGCGCCAGCTCTGGCCAGAAAAACACCGCTGCGATCATTACGATAAAGCTCACGATAAACCAAAGTACCCAGGGCACGGTCGATTCGATCGACACGCCGGCCAGCCGGCAGGACACCATCAGATTCACCGCCAGCGGCGGCGTGAATTGCGCCTTGGCGACGACCAGGGTGAGCAGCACACCGAACCAGACCAGATCCCATTTCAAGGCAATCGCGATCGGGTAGATCAGCGGTATGAAGATCAGAAAAATCGACACGCCATCGATGAACATGCTGACAAATAGCAGCGCGAGCAAAACCAGCGCCAGCGTGCCGGAACTACCCAGGCCAGCGTCCTTGACCCAGAGCGCGATTGGATCGGCGACCCCAAGCGTGTTCAGCGCGTACGAGAAGATGCCGGCGGCACCCAGGATCATCATGATCACCGCCGACACTTCGCCGGCTTCCCGAAAAATCGGGTAGAGATCGCGCCAACCGATCGAGCGATGTACGACTAGCCCGACGAACAAGCCGTAGGCAACAGCCACCACCGCCGCTTCGGTCGGTGTGAACCAGCCGAGCCGCATTCCGCCAAGAATCAACACCGGTGCCGCCAGGCCCCAGGACGCTTCGCGCAGACTCTTCCAGAATGGCGGTCTGGCTAACTCGCGTTCGGCCGCGCCAAAACCATGACGACGCGACAAGACAATGGCGGGCAGTATCAATGCGATGCCGGCCAGAATGCCCGGAATCATGCCGGCAGCGAACATCGCCGGTACACTCGCGCCGGGCACCATCACACTGTAGATCACAAAGGCAATACTGGGCGGAATCAGGATATCGGTCGCCGCCGCCGCGCCAACGACCGTGGCCGAAAAAGGTGCCGGGTATCCAGCTCGCGACATCGCGGCGATCATGACGCTGCCGACCGCCGCCGCGTTGGCCGGCCCGGAGCCTGAGATACCGCCAAGCACCATCGCGACCAGGATCGCGACCGTTGGCAACATCCCAGGGCCGCGACCGACACAGGCAATCGCAAAGTTGACCATGCGCTGCGCAACGCCGGAACGATCAAAAATCGAGCCGACCAGCACGAACATCGGCAGCGCCAGCAAAGGGTATTTGGCGATCGCTGAGTAAAAGTTCTGCGGCACCGCCAACAGGCCAAACCACTGCGCATCGAAATTCGCCCAGAGGATGCAGATCAAACCAGACACACCCATCGAGACGGCAATGGGCACGCCCAACAACATCAACGCAACGAACGATACGAGTAGGACCGCTGCGATCATGCCTTGCTCATGCCTTGTTCATGCCTTGCTCATGTTGTGCGCAACAAGATTTTCAGGCGCGCAAAACACCGCCAGGCAATCACCAGGCAGATCGGCGGGATCACCGCTGAGTACCACCAAAGCGGTATACCCAGCCCCATCGAAGTTTCGGCATATCGAATCTGATCCCAGACCAGGCGGGTAAACAGCAGCGCCAGCAACACAAAGAACAGACCCGACAAAGCCAGGCCCGCGCGCTGCAAGCCGCGTCTGGGCAGCTCAGCGCCCTCGGGCGTTTTACGATTGAAGAAAAATTCGATTCGAATGTGGCGATCCCGAAACGCGACGGCACTCGCGCCAGATAAGGTCATGATCACCATCAACGCCACCGAAAATTCCTCGGTCCAGGCAAAGGAGTCGTCAGTCAGGTAACGCGTGACTACATTGAGCAAGGTGATGATGACCAGGGCGGCCATGCAGATGACCATCAGGCGCTCTTCCCAACGCGAGTTGGCTTGGGCGCTTGTTTTTGTCGGGTCCATGACGCAACCATAACATGGGTTAACAGAGGTCGCGGGTTGGTCACTTGGAAGCGGTCCGGTGTTTACCTGAGATGGGCCATTTGCGCGTCAAGCGCTAATATGCTTGCTTCGCGAACCGTCGCATTCCAGGCAGCCGAGCCATGGCACAAATCATTCCGCTGATTCGTCGTCCGTCATTGCGCCTGAATCCGAACGACGATGTAGTTATCGCGGTTCGGCCGCTGCCGGTGGGTACGCGGGTTGAAGCCGAGCAGCTTATCTGCCTCGATGCCATTCCACCGGGCCACAAGCTTGCCGTGCGGGCCGTCAAAAAAGGCGCGCCGGTCAAACGCTACAACCAGATCATCGGGTTTGCGACCTGCGACATTTTGCCGGGCCAGCATGTCCACACCCATAACTTGCACTTTGACACCTTCGAGCGCGACTACGCGGTCGGTGTTGATGTCAAGGCGACCGCCAAGCCGGAACAGCCGGCTAGCTTCATGGGCATTCGTCGCGGCGACGGCCGCGTTGCCACTCGGAACTACATTGGCGTCATTTCAACCGTCAATTGCTCAGCCTCCGTCTCGAAGTATGTCGCTGCGCATTTCACGCCTGAAATGCTCAAAGCCTTCCCGAACGTCGACGGTATCGTCCCGATCACGCATTCGTCGGGTTGCGGAATGGACAGCGACGGCGCCGGCATTGACGTGCTCAGAAAAACCATCGCCGGTTATGTCCGGCATGTCAACTTTGCCGGTGTCGTGATCATCGGCCTGGGCTGCGAGGCCAATCAGATGGACTCGTTATTCATGGCCCGAGGCCTGTCCGAGTCAACATTACTGCACCCTTTGATCATTCAAAACTCTGGCGGTACCCGCAAGACCATCGAGGCGGGCATTGCTGCGGTGGCGAGCATGTTGCCGCAGGCCAACCAGGTAAAACGCGAGGAACTGCCGGCCAGCCACATTACGATCGGCCTGCAATGTGGCGGCTCGGACGGTTACTCGGGAATCACCGCCAATCCGGCGTTGGGCGCAGCCTGTGATTTGCTGGTGGCGCACGGCGGCACTGTCATCTTGTCCGAAACTCCCGAAATCTATGGTGCCGAACATCTGCTGACCCGGCGCGCCGTCAGCCAGGCGGTGGCCGACAAGTTGATCGCCCGTATCAAGTGGTGGGAGGCCTACACCGCCCGAAACGAAGGCAGCATGGACAATAACCCCTCGCCCGGCAACAAGGCGGGCGGCTTGACGACCATTCTGGAGAAAAGCCTCGGAGCAGTAGCCAAAGGCGGGACGACCAATCTGGTGGATGTCTATGAATATGCCGACGCCGTCAGCGCCAAGGGTTTCGTGTTCATGGACACGCCGGGTTACGATCCCGTTTCAGCAACAGGTCAGGTCGCGGGCGGTGCCAATCTCATCTGTTTTACAACAGGGCGGGGCTCCGTCTATGGCTGCAAACCGGCACCTTCGATTAAGCTTGCGACCAACACGACCTTGTATGAGCGCATGATCGAGGACATGGACATCAACTGTGGTGCGATCATCGATGGTTCGGTCAGCGTTGCACAAAAGGGTCAGGAAATCTTCGATTTAATACTGAAGGTTGCCAGCGGCGCAGCAACCAAGAGCGAGGCGCTTGGAATCGGCAACGACGAGTTTGTGCCTTGGCAACTCGGCGCAGTAATGTGACTTAAGATAATGATATGAACCGGCTCGCAAGTTTCACCTTTGTTCTGAATGCTTCGCTCGCCGCAAGCTTACTTGCAGTGGCCATTTTGCAACCCGCCTTGGTTCACGCCGCCAGTTTGGGTAGTTTGTCAGTTCAATCCGGACGCAATGAACCCTTGCGGGCCGAGATTCAGGTCGTTGCGGTGAATCCCGCTGAGGCCGAATCGCTGACCGCCCATCTCGCATCACGCCAGTCTCATGAACAGGCACGGGTTCCCTACACGGCCGGTACCAGCGCGATCGTGCTCACCCTGGAACCACGTAGCTCGGATACCATGGCGATTGTTCTGCGAACTCGCGAGCCGGTCGAGGAACCGACTATTGCGATAATGGTTGAGCTGCGCTCAAGGCTGACCGAGGACACTCGACCGTACCGGATCGACACTACCGGCGTGGCCCAGACTGTATCTTCTGTGGTCGCAAATACGGCTGCCAATACTGTCGCCAATGACCCCTCGAAAACGCTTTCGAACAGCACTGCGAATACCCGGCTGACTGACCCCGCAAGCGCCCGTCCAGCGCGCGCCCCTTCGGCGTACGCGCCTGCGTTGGCGGCAACTCGAGGCACGAAAAAATCTCCGACCAGCAGCAATCAAGATAACCAGGCCAGCTCGGCTGCCGTGTCCAAAGGAGACACACTGGCCGAGATCGCGGCACGGGTCAAAGCCGATGACATCGCGCTTGATCGAGCGATGTTGGCCATTTTTCGTGCTAATCCGAAAGCGTTCTTTGGCAGCATTCATCAACTGAAGGCGAATCAAACGCTCGCCATCCCCGGCCGTGAGGCGATGCTCTCGAACGCCGATTTGTTCATCGCCTCTGAATTACGCCGCCACAGCGAAATTTTCCAGGCTTACAAAGCACGTGTCGCAGCCGCGCCGGCCGTGGCGAACACCAACCCAACTGCACAACAAGCCCCCCGCGAGGGCAGCGCTGGCGGCAATGCCAAGTATGATCGACTGGTATTGTCGAAAAGCAATGGCGGTGCACTGGCACCGGACGAGCAGCAGACTGCACTCGACAACGCACTCAAAGAGGCTAATTCAAGAATCTCTGACCTCGAGCGTAATCTGAGCGATCTCGGTAAATTGGCGGAACTCAAAGATCGACAAATTGCGCAGGCCACCTCGAGCTTGAAGCGGCTGACCTCTGAAGCAAGTGCCCTGCCCGGCATCACTTTGCCGGCTCAGGCGGGTGCGGCCAGCGCTCCACCGACCTTGGCTGCTGCGCCGACTGTTACTGCTACACCATCGGTTGCTGCTTCGCCAACTGTTGCCGCTTCGCCCGCTGTTGCTGCTTCGCCAAGCGTTGCGCCCGCCTCGGTCGCAAAGGCGGTTGCGGCGGCAAGCTCGCCCCTTGCATCCAATCCGACCGAAAGCCTGGCAGCGAACAAGCCAGCCGCCGCCAAGGATGCTGCAGCCGAGTCCCCGTCACCCGCCGAGGCGGCGGTGGCGGCGGCCAACTCCGCCAGATCTGCAAAATCGGAGCCGGTCAGCGTCAATCCGGGGGCAACAACGACCAGCAATGATCCAAAATCATCGTTGTGGGACTATGCGCTCTATGGCGGCATTGCGCTGATTGGCCTGGTCGCCGCTCTGCTGTTCAAACGCTACAAGAGCGGGCGCGACCCTAAGTCAAAATTCGACAAAATGGTCGCTCAGCACAGCATGTTCGACCTACAAAACGATACCGACAGTAAAACCCTCGATGTCCAGGGTCATCGGAAAAAACCGCCGGCGAAGTCAACGCTCGCTGCAGGGCCACGAACGCTGAAGGCCGAGGTCTGACATCAGACCAAGGCCGGCGATTCCGTTGTCGATTCCCGTCGGTGTTCTCAAGCAGCCTTGGTCAAAGTAAATCCGGGTCCAACATAGGTCTGGTCCCAGCACGGCAGCTTTTCGACCTTTTCGGTCATCCAGCGCTTCAGGTTCGGATGCTCGGCCAGCGGCAGCAACTGATACGGGTGCAGATGCATCGGTGCGGCAATGGCAATATCGGCGATGGTCGGTGAGCTGCCGGTCAACCATTCGGACTTGGCGAGCCGCGCGTCCAGAATGCCAGCCAAT
>JANORY010000992.1:0-1188 GCA_031415535.1 Burkholderiales bacterium
TTCGAGTGCCGAAATATGGGCGCAGTTCGCCGAAATGGGCTTGCTGGCCTTACCCCTGCCCACCGAGTACGACGGCTTTGGCGGCGGTGCAGTCGATCTGATCGGTGTCATGGAAGCGTTTGGTGACGCCTTGGTCAGTGAGCCCTATGTGGCAAGCGTCATCCTCGGTGCCCGTACCGTTGCCCTGGCGGGCAGTGTCGCTCAGAAGCTGGCCATTTTGCCGAAGGTGGCGCTGGGAAGTTTGAAGTTGGCACTGGCGATCAGCGAATCAAAATCGCGCTACAACCTGGATCACTGTGAAACACGAGCCGTACAGTTGGGCAGCAACTACACCTTGAATGGCAAGAAAATGGTGGTACTGGGCGCGCCCGAGGCCGACAAGATTATCGTCGCGGCGCGTATTGCCGGCGGTGCACGCGATAATGCCGGCCTGAGCCTCTTTATCGTCGATCGCAACGCTGCCGGCGTAAAACTGGATGGTTATCGTACCTTTGATGATCTGAGCGCCGGCGACATGACGCTGACCAATGTTCAGGTCGCGGGTAGCGATGTCCTGGGCGTGCCGGGACAGGCTGGTTCGATTATCGAGGAAGTCATGGCTTTCGCTAACGCGGTCAGTTGCGCCGAAGCCGTCGGTGCGATGGAATATGCGAATAAGGCGACACTGGAATATCTGAAGACTCGCAAGCAGTTTGGCCAGCCGATCGGCGCGTTTCAGGCGCTGCAGCATCGGATGGTCGATATGACGATTTCCGCCATTCAGGCACGTTCGATGGTGTTTCTGGCCTGCACGTCCGTCAACGGCGAGCACAGTGTGGCCGAGCGAACCAGGCGAATTGCCGCTGCCAAGATTCGGGTCGCCGATGCCGCGCGTCATATCAGCCAGGAGGCCGTGCAGTTGCATGGCGGCATGGGTATGACTGAGGAACTGAAAATCAGTCATACCTTCAGGCGCCTGACCATGCTGGCGCGCCGGTTTGGCGATGCCGACTATTACCTTGATCGGTTCGCTGAAACAGCGTGAAATACCCAATTATTTCAACGGCAAGCTGATCGAAACGCCGCCGAAGACGTGCTGGTAGTTCTGACCCTGATACTCACGGGTTCTGAACGTGTGGGTGTAGGCCAGATCGGCCGCGCCCCAACTCCAGGCGACACCGGCGTTCAGGTCGGCGACCAGCGGGTTGC
>JANORY010000993.1:0-2025 GCA_031415535.1 Burkholderiales bacterium
CATCGGCTTGTCCGCCTTGGGGTCCTGCTTGCCGACCGCCTTGCGATAAAGCACCTGACCGTCGCGCGCCACCAGCAATACCGCTCCAGGAATGATGCCGGCGCGCACATCTTGTTCAACCCCTTGCATGAAGGCATCGAGCGGCACCGGGTTGATCGACCACTTGCCCGAGCCAGAAAACTGAGCGCAAGCCGACAGCAGCAAGCCAGCGCCGACCAACAATACGCGACTGAGGCTGCGCCGACGATACGAACGCAAGAGTGGCGCGGCAGTCATCAAAGCTACTGGCAATTTGCCGCGAAGTGACTGCGCAGGTGTGCGAATCATGAGGATCTCCGAAACAGTAAGCAAGGTGGATTTCTGATGGCCTCACGATAGCATGTCTCACGCAGAAGTTTCGCTGGCGATAGGTTCAGTCGATTCACGCTTTCCTAAATTTTCTCAATCAAGTGAAGTTATAAAATTTATTCGTACGTTTATAATTTAGCTATCCATTAAAAATTCGACGACAATACAATCGATCGTTTATATTTTCAAAATTCCAAGTAACATTGATCGTCTTATATTCGCTCGATACTATTTTGAATAGCTATCAGTTCGGACAACTTGTTCGCCAAGCGCGAAAGAACGCAAAGCTCACCCAAGCTGAGGCAGCCGCTTTGTGTGCCGTTAGCGTGCCATTTTTTAGTCATCTCGAAGCTGGTAAACCGACCATTCAACTCGACAAAGCTTTACATGTGGCGGCCCAGTTAGGGCTACGCTTCACGTTAAAGACCGAGCGCCAATGAATCTGTTTTGCGACGAAAAGTGGGTCGGTTCTCTGCGACCTTCCGGCAATGTATGGCGCTTGGAATTTTCTCGCAGGCCAGCGGTCCCTTTGTCGCCACAATTTGGAGGCCGAAAAGGCACGCTAATTGAATCCGAAGCCGTTCACAATTTTTTCGTAAACTATTTGCCAGAAGAGCCTTTTGCTGAACGAGTGGCCGCACGAATTAGTCCAAGACCGCGCAGCTACGAAGACTGGTTCAGTGCGCTGGGTCAGGAACTAACCGGTGCATTTGCGCTAACTCCCACCGATATTGAACTCGCTCCCGCACAATACCTCGATTTACCTTACCGAGTACTTATTGAGGGTATGCAAGACTCGCGCTCTCGAGCCGATGCAATTGCATTTACGGTCAATCGCGTCAGCAGTCAGCCGCGCCTCTCCTTGGCGGGTGCGCAGGACAAGTTTGCGCTTTGGTTCGACCCACAAAGCAGCGATCCTGAGCAAGGTTTCAAAATCCCGCAGGGTCGGGCAGCGTCTACCCACATATTCAAACCTGAAAGCACCGATGCTCGCTACCCGATGCTGCCCGCCAATGAGTTTGCCTGCGCGCAACTCGCACGCCTGGCCGGTTTGTCGGTGACTCAGTCCAGCCTGTTGAGTATTGGTGGTGAACGTACCTTGGTTTCGGAGCGCTTTGACCGACAACGGCGCGGCCAGCATGTGAAACGGATTCACCAAATAGATTTGTGCCAGATGCTGGATTTGCCGCGCGCGCGTAAATACGGGAGTCAAAACGCGGGGGTAGACACCGAGCATTTTTTCGAAAGCTGCGCTCAACTTAGCGTGCCTGCGTTGGCCCGCCGTACTCACTTGCGTGCCTGGCTATTCAACTTTTTGATTGGCAATCAGGATGCACATGCGAAAAACTACTCGTTTTTGTATCTCAACGGCTGGCTAACAGCACCCTTGTACGATTTGCTCTGTGTGGTGCCGTATTTGCCTGAGCAGAGTCTATCGATGGGGCTGCTCACCGAATATCGCGCCGGTTGGTTTGAGCGCAAGCATTGGCTAAGCTTGGCGCGCAGTGCTGGCGTGACGAACTCCTATCTTGCCAACGAAATCAGCAACACCCTGCAGCGAGTGAAAGAGGCCGCCAATCCCTTGGCCAAGCTTTTGCGCGCCCGGCTATCCGATGATGAGCTGGATTTTTTAGCCGCGCGCATCAACCCGGTAATTATCGCGCGCGCGCGATTTTT
>JANORY010000994.1:0-3932 GCA_031415535.1 Burkholderiales bacterium
GCGCAAAGTGATCGAGACTTCACCGGGTATTCGCACCGGCGATTCGATTCGTGCGCTGATGCTGGGCTACTCTTGGAACTATCGGGTTCTCGATTCGAGAATTGACCCAAGAGCCGGCTACACCGTCAGTGCGCAGTTCTCCGGCGCGCTGAAGGCCTTGGGATCTGATGCGAGCTTTGGCCGCATCTACACCCGAGCGATGCGATTCCAGCCGCTTGATCCCGACACGCCGAGTAAGAGCGGTATCTTTATCGGACTGCTTGAGCTGGGCCATGTCTTTGCCAATAGCCGGCAAAGCATACCCAGCGAAAGCTTGTTTCGCGCCGGTGGTGCCCAATCGCTGCGCGGTTACGGTTACCAGAGCATTGGGGTGACACAGGGCGAAGCAATTGTCGGCGGATTAACCCTGGGCATTGCCAGCCTTGAATATCAGCATCCGATCGGGCAGAGTCTGTGGCTGGCGACTTTTGCCGATGTCGGTAATGCGGTGGATCGGGCCGCTGACTTCAAACCCTTATGGGGTTATGGTGTCGGACTGCGTTGGCGTACGCCGATCGGTCCGATCAATCTCGATCTGGCCCAAGGCGACCGCGATCGCAAAACGCGGATACATTTTTCGGTCGGATATACCTTCTGACATGCTGAACATTCGAAAACGCTGGTGGCTGTTGGGAACGGCGACGCTGATGCTGGTGGCGATCGGCGTGCTGGCCGTGGCCTTATTGCGCGGCTGGCTGGTTGATTGGGCAATTGAAACCGCAGTCAAGGCCAGCGACGGCCAACTGGTTATAGAAAAGCTTGAGAGCTTTGATTCCGTGTTGTCGCCCGGCTGGACACCGGAGGGCTATACCTTGGGTCGTCTGCAATGGCATGCCAAGGACGGCAAACATATCGAGTTCGTCAACAGCCGATTCCAGTTGCGCCTGTCGGCCTTATGGCAACGCGAACTGCACTTGTTTGAGCTGCGCGTCAAACGCGTCAATATCAAGACACCGCCAAGTGACCAGGATATTGTTCTGCCCGAGTCCTTGGCGCTGCCGTTCAGCCTGACCATTGATAGCGTGGCGATTGACAGCATGATGCTCGATATTGGCCGCAACCCCACTCAGGAGCTGCGCGGTCTGCGGTTTGGCCTTGAGTACCGCGCCGGTTCCTTATCGCTGACCCGTATGGGTTTGACCGTGGATCAGGGTACCTTGGAGGGCCGATTAAAGTTGGCCGATCAACAACCTTATGACGCCGACGGTGAGTTCCGCCTGTTTGGCAAGGCACCGGCGTTGCCAGATCCGATTCTGGTCACCGTTAAGGCCAAGGGTCCGCTAAAAGGCTTGCGCATTGAAGGTGCAAGCACGGTGCGCGAAAATCCGCTCCAGTTCAGCACCCAACTGGATCTGCTGGCCAATCGGTCGAATCCGAAACTGGCCTGGTCGATCGCGCGCTTAATGCCGCGCCGCTTCATCGATCAAATACCCGATTATCAATTTTCGGCGCAGGGCATACTGAGTTTTACGCCGACCCTGGCCAGCAGCGTGACGTTGCGCAATCTCGATCCCGGTATGGCCGACGCCGGCAAGCTGCCCTTGCTCGACGCGCGCGCCGACCTTAAACTTGAGAGCAACCGATTGGTCATGACCAACCTGAGTGCCGGCTTGGCGGGTCAGGGTTTGATTAGCGGAATGGGTCATGTCGATCTCGATATGGGGCCGAATCCGCGCGAGCGTTGGCGCGAGCATGTTGTTCTGGATCTGCGGCTCAATAACCTGGTGCCCGGCGCTCTTTATCAGGGACTGACGCCGGCCGATCTGTCCGGCGTGGTGCGCTTTGATCGCAAGGGACTCTGGCTGGATTTGCGCGATCGCGGTCCGTTGGTGGCCAGTGGCCTGGTGGCCCGTGGCCTCTTAAACTGGGACAAACAACAGCTTACCCTTGAGAAGGGCGAACTCGGTGCGCTCGATGGCCAATTGCTGGCCACCGCCACGCTAGGTTTGGAAAAACCGCATGAGTTTGCGATCAAAGGTGATGCCCGACGCTTCGAGCTGCATCGCTGGATCAGTTGGCAGCCGATTGCCGGGCGACCAGTACTCGAAGGCAGCCTGAATGGCGCGATCCTGGCTAATGGCCAACTTGAGGGTGGGCTTGAATCAAACATTGATGTCAAGCTGCGCAACAGCACGCTCAACGGCCTGGCTTTTAACGGTTCTGTGTCGGGCAAGATCAAAGCGAGCCAACAGGTCTCCGACCTTGATGCCCGGCTAACTTTGGGTGCCAGCCGGCTCACTGCGAAGGGTGCCTACGGCAACACCGACGACAAACTCGAGCTCAGATTTCAATCCGACTCACTGGCGCAGTTTGATCCCAGACTGGCCGGGCGGGTTGATCTGAGTGCCGAGTTGCGAGGCCTGTGGCCAGCGGCCAATTTAAAGCTGCAATGGACCGGCAGCGGATGGCAATGGCGGGCGACCGAAGCTGCGGCGCTGGCCAGCATTGGCACCAGCAAGGGCAGTGCTGAATGGACCGGCAATGCCGAGTTGCCGTTGAATCTGCAAGTGACGGCCAGCAATGTGCGCGCCGATAATTATGAATTGCAGCAATTGACCGCCAGCGTGCGCGGATCGAGCGGCAATCATCAGTTCAATGTTTCTGGCAGCGGGGCGGGGCAGACCCTGCGCAGCAGTGGAACCGGCGAGTTGATTCAGCGCGACGGCGAAGGCCTGGCCTGGGCTGGACGACTAAACGCGCTGGAGTCCTCCGGGCGGGTCAGTTTTTCGGTCGCGCAGCCGGTGCAACTGGCGGTATCGCAGAAACGCATACAAATCGACGGACTGGATGCCCAAGTGTTCTCCGGTCGCATCAAACTCGATCGGGTGCTGCTGGCCGAAGGAAAAATTCAATCGCGCGGTGAATTCAGTTCAATTTTGCTGGATGATCTGATCACCACCGCACAACGCTTTTCAGGGGCACCGGCGTCTTCATCGACATCTCCATCGACGTCACGGGCGGCATCACGAGTGGCACCGGGCAGCTCGGTAGCGGTCCGGGCCAGCGGCCGGTTTGATCTGTCGGGCAGCCGGGTTGACGATCTGACCGGCCACTTTGGACTGGAGGCACGCAGCGAGCCGATCGAGGGCTTTAGTCGTGCCAATCTGAAACTCGATCAAGGGCGGCTCTCCGGAACCTTGAACATGCAATTGCCCTCGATTGCCTGGGCGCGTCGCTTTGTCGGCAGTGAATGGCAATTCGACGGCAAGCTCGGCTTTGACGGCGAGGTTGACGGCACGATCAGAGCGCCAAAATTGCGCGGCGCGATTACCGGCAGCGGCTTGCGTCTTGAACAGCAATTGCTCGGCTGGCGTTTTGGCGACGGTATTTTGAAGGGGCAATTCACCGGCGACGAACTGAAGATTGACGAGCTTCGCTTAAATAGCCTGAACGGCTATATTTTGTTGCGCGGCGCGCTGCAGTTGCCGAGCGATGTACTGGCCGGCCAGCGCGCCTCGACAGCGGACTTTGGGACGGCGCGCTTCACCTTGAATGCGGAACGCCTGCCGCTGTCGATTGGTCCGGGCCAGCGCTTTGTATTATCGGGCGATACCTTGATTACGTTGAACCGTGCCACGATGACCTGGTCGGGCAAGCTGAAAGCCGAAGAAGGCTTGATTGAGTTGAAAGATCTGGACGCGCCCTCGGCCCCGGCTGACCTGGTCGTGGTCGATAACCGGCCCGGCCGGACGGTGAGCGCAGTCGCCGAAGGTGGTAACCCGCAGACCTCAGCGCCGCGCACGGACAGCATCATCGTGCAGACCGATCTGAAGCTCGATCTCGGCGAGCGATTTCGGGTGCAGGGTAATGGCGTTGATGCGCGACTGGAAGGGGTGATCAGTATGACCGGCCGCTTGCCTGGCGTGCCGAGTGCCAATGGCGCGGTGCAAGTG
>JANORY010000995.1:0-1216 GCA_031415535.1 Burkholderiales bacterium
ACGAATCATCGACATGGACCGACAAGCGATCAGCCGTCAGGTGCTTTCGCCGATGCCGGAGTTGTTGTCGTATTGGTTGCCTGCCGAAGACGGTGCCTTACTGGCCCGGTTCATGAATGACAGCATTGCCGAAATGATCGCGCGTGCGCCGAGCCGATTCTCTGGCCTCGGCACCGTACCGTTGCAAGATGTCGATCGCGCGATTCGCGAGCTTGAATATCTGTGCAACGAGCTGCATTTGAGCGGCGTTGAAATTGGCAGCAATATTGACGGCGTAGTGATTGGCGATCCGAGATTTTTACCGTTTTTCGAAGCTGCCAGCCGACTGAATGCGGCCGTGTTTGTTCATGCGCTGAAGCCAGCCGGAATGGATCGCCTGGTCGGTCCGGCGCAGCTTGAACAATTGCTGGCGTTTCCAGGCGAAGTCGGTCTGGCGGCGGCATCGCTGATGACCAGCGGCACGCTGAACGCTGTACCGGGTTTGCGGATCGCGTTCAGTCATGGTGGCGGCAGCCTGCCGACCTTGATTCCGCGCCTGGAGCATGGCTGGAACACGGTGCCTGCGGTTCGCCAAACCAGCCCGCTGCCGCCCTCCGCACTGGCGCGAAAAATGTTCTATGACGATCTGGTCTACGACAGTGCAGCGCTGCACAATTTGATTCGGGTGTACGGCGCATCACAATTGATGATCGGCAGCGATTATCCGTTTGTTATCATGGACCGCGATCCTATTGCCAGCCTCGACAAACTGGGACTCGACGAGGCAAGCTCGCGTCTGCTCGCCGAGGGTAACGCGCGGCGCTGGCTGGCGCTGCCGGCTTAGCGTCACGTTGCGCAAATATCTTACCAAAATTAAGCCTCGCGTCCCCTACCTCGGAGCATGTCATGAACTACAAGATGTTGACCTTTGATATTCGCGAGAACGTCGCCTGGATCACCTTGAACCGGCCCGAATCCTTCAACGCGATGAACCTCGAGTGCATGAAGGAAATACTCGATGTCGCCAATCGCTGCGGCTCCGAGCCCTCGGTACGCGCCGCAGTTCTGACCGGCGCGGGTAACAAGGCATTCTGCGCCGGCGGTGACGTCGCCGGCTTTGCGCGCGATCCGAGCACGGTCGATCTGCTGCTGAAGGAAATGACCACCTACCTGCACGCTGCTGTTTCGCGCTTCGCCTGGATGAATGCGCCGCTGATTGGTGCCATCAACGGTGTCG
>JANORY010000996.1:0-1311 GCA_031415535.1 Burkholderiales bacterium
GCGCGCGATCGCTTAAGTCGCCTGGTGCCGATCGAGAACGCCAGCATGGAAAATCGCAGCGTCATCGAATGGGACAAGGACGACCTCGATGCATTGGGTCTTTTGAAGGTCGATATTCTCGCGCTCGGCATGCTGTCGGCGATTCGTCGCGCGCTCGATCTGATCGGCGCGCGGCGTGGCCGGCCATTTCGCATTCAGGACGTGCCGCCTGAAGATCGCGCAACCTACGACATGATTTGCCGTGCCGATACGGTCGGTGTGTTTCAGATCGAATCACGTGCGCAGATGAGCATGTTGCCGCGCCTGCGGCCGCGCGTGTTCTACGATCTCGTCATTGAGGTTGCGATCGTGCGGCCTGGGCCGATTCAAGGCGGTATGGTGCATCCTTATCTGCGTCGCCGCCAGGGCCTGGAGTCGGTTGACTATCCGCGCGAGGAAATCAAGCCGGCGCTGGCCCGCACACTCGGTGTGCCGATCTTTCAGGAACAGGTCATGCAGGTGGCGATTCTCGCCGCTGGTTTTACGCCCGGCGAGGCCGATGCCTTGCGCCGCGCCATGGCCGCCTGGAAACGCAAGGGTGGGCTCGGCGGATTTTATGAACGCGTCTTGAACGGCATGCTGGAGCGCGGTTACCAGCGCGACTTTGCCGAACGCATCTTCAAGCAGATAGAAGGCTTTGGCGAATACGGCTTTCCGGAAAGCCACGCCGCCAGTTTCGCGCTGCTGGTCTACGTCTCCTGTTGGATCAAATGCCATGAGCCGGCAGCGTTTCTGGCCGCCATGTTGAACAGCCAGCCGCTCGGCTTTTACGCGCCTGCGCAATTGGTGCGCGATGCGCGTGCCCACGGCGTTGAAGTGTTGACTGTGGATGTGCTGCTCAGTCAGTATGAATGTACCCTCGTCGAAGATACATCCGACGCCAGGATGTCCAATGCAGGCATACGCGATGCATCCACGCCAGGCGAACCCCCAAACGCCCTGCAACACCGGCAACCGGCGGTGCGTCTGGGCCTGAATCAGATTCGTGGCCTGAACACCGAAGCTGCGCAGCGCCTGATTCTGGTTCGCGAACAACAGCTTGAGCTGCGCCGCTCGATCTGCCAAGACAACACTGTTTGGAAAGGTCAAGATCGAGGTCAAGACCAAGACCAAGACACGATCTCGCCCACCAATCGGAACGATGTCTTTGCCTTCGACAGCATCGAAGATCTGGCGCGCTGTGTGCAGCTCGACCAAGGCAGCTTGCATGCGCTGGCGCGCTCCGGTGCCTTGCAGGTGCTGGGTGGCCACCGCGCGCATGCCAACTGGGAG
>JANORY010000997.1:0-3330 GCA_031415535.1 Burkholderiales bacterium
GGGCCTGCTTTAGCCGACAAGCTTATCATTTCCTCAACAAGCCTTAAGACCAAATTCAATTCGTGTGCCCCGAGCAAGTTCCGAATGCACACGCACCACACTGCTGTGCAGATCAAGAATTCGTTTGACTATCGCCAGCCCCAAGCCCGAGCTGGTCTTGGGTTCATCATCGTCGGAATCTGCCCCGCGCCAGTACCGCTCGAAAATATGCGGTATGTGCTCAACCGCGATGCCGCGTCCAGTGTCGCTCACGCAGACTTCGATCAACGGCCCTTTTGCAGTTAGCGCAACGCTGACCTCACCGCCGCCCGAGGTATAACGCAATGCGTTGTCAATCAAGTTCTGCAGAACCCGTTCAATCAGCGCAATGTCGGCCGAGACCCGAGTTTGAGTATGACTGCCCGCCGACAAATGAATGCGCACACCGCGCTGCTGCGCCAGCAATTGGTAGTTCTGAACAACGTCTTGCAGCAACTCAGCCAAACAAAACACTTCATACTTAGGTTCGATTCGACCCGCATCGAGTTTCGATAGTTCAAACAGGTCACTCACACGTCGACCCAGTAAATCGATATGTCGAAGCGCGGTTTTCAGATACTCGGTACGAGTTTCAACGCTGATCTGGTCGGCGCGGATCAGGATGGATTCAACGTATCCCTGAATATTCGACAGGGGGGTACGCAAATCGTGTGAAATATTGCTGACCAACTCACGCCGTTGCTGGTCGCTTTCGTCGAGCCGCTTGAATTGCAGCGCGATCCGGCTCTGTAGGGCCTGGACTGCGCCGCGCAGCACCGCGATCTCATCGTGACGATCAATGGCAGCGTCTTGATCGGAATCGTTCCGAAAGTCTGTGAGTTCGGCCGTGAGCTGTCGTAGCGGACGCGTCAGGTTTCGCAGCGCAATCAACATAAACGTCATCGTCATCAGCGTCGCCAGCAACAGCGCGATGACCACCTCTCGAAACGCCACCGAATTGCTGAGGTTCGCGGTGACACTTTGCTGCGCCAGACCGTTCAAGACGATGTAAAGATAGCCCACCGGCTGAGAGTCGTTGCCTAAAGCGGCGATCGAAACGATATTTTGCACGCCCCACTGGCGGGGATCGTCACCCAAAAGCGGCAATCTCAAACTGTCGGTCTTCAAACTCACCAGTATCTCAACCTTTGCAAGGTTGATCTGACGGCCGACCGGGTCGAGGCCGCGAATCTGGTCAAGCGCATGCGCCAAAACCAGCCCTTGTGCATCAAGCATATAGACTTCAACCGACGGATTGATCATCATCACATGCATCGCTAATTCGGTCATCTGCGATGTATCCGGCAGGCCTGAGTTGTCCAGCAAACGGCTCGGCTGATGCTCGACGATGTAGCGCGCCAATCCGAGGTTCATTCGCTGCGTCGACTCCAGCGCGTTCTGAGCGCTGTAGTAGCGCAGCATGGCCAGCATGGCAATGCACAGCAGCAACAATAACGGCATCGCGATCAGCGCGGCGCGGATATGCAATGCACGCCACGAGAACACACGCTTCGATCGCGCTTGGGTTTGCTGCTCAATGCTCAGAGCGGCAGTCATCGGGTGCTCCACCGAAGTCAAAGCCGCGCCTCGAAACGGTAGCCAACACCCCAGATTGTGTGAATAAATTGTGTCTGTGCACGATCGTCACCCAGCTTGCTGCGCAGTCGATTGATGTGGCTGTTGACCGTGTGGTCGTAGCCGTCATGTCCATATCCCCAGACATCGGCCAGCAATTCGCTTCGGGTAAACACACGGCCGGGATGCCGAACGAAATACCAAAGCAAGTCGAATTCTCGCGGCGTCAAGGTTAACTCGGCACCGTCCAAATGCACCCGGCGTTGGCTGCGGTCAACCCGCAAGTCACCGCGTTGCACGAGCTCGGGTGTGCTTTGGCGGCGATCTTGCTCCGCGTTGGCGGAATACTGGGCGCGTCGCAGCAGTGCCTTGACCCGTGCTTGTAGTTCCAGCACGCTAAACGGCTTGGTCATATAGTCATCCGCCCCGAGCTCAAGTCCGAGTACCCGGTCCAGCTCGCCACCGCGCGCCGTTAGCATCAAAATTGGCACGTATGCGGTTTGAGTCCGTAACGCCCGGCAAAGGTCCAGACCACCCACACCTGGCAAGCGAAGATCCAGAACGATCGCATCCCAAACACGAGAAAGTGCAAGATCGAGACCGACGCGACCGTCGTGCGCCAAGGTGACTTGGGCCGGCAGTTCGGTCAGATGCATCGCGATCAGTTCAGCGATGTCGCGCTCGTCCTCAACAACCAGAATATGTCGCGACTTTGTCGTGGGAACGTGCGAAGTGTGCATCGAAGAATCAATCTTGAAGTGCTTCGCTAGTGTGGAACTTCCCCATTACAGGGCTTTATGAAGGCTGTCGGCCGCCAAACACAAGTCTTACAGAGTGCGCGCGTAAATTCATCACGGCATGGTCACAAATTTTGCCGATAACGGCTAAATAGGTACCAGGCGGTTCCGATCAGGTACACCTGCAAAACGGTTAACGGCCAAGCTACCGCGTGACCTCGGCCCGCCGCCACTGTGGCTGGCCCGAATGCCTCGCCAAATACCACTGTATTCAGATATGACAGGGTGGTGCAACAAGCCGCGACGGCGATCCAGTGGCGGCCAGTCTTGACCGATAGCGCCAGGGCCCACAACCAATACCAAGGGTTAACGACGGGCGAGAGCAGCAGCAACAGCACTAACGCGGTGTCAATCGGCGCAATCGCATTTGCAGGTTCGGCGCTGCGATCACGCCGCCAACGCCAAGTCAATAGCAACACGCTTGCAACGACCAGCAGTCCGCTGGTCAGGCGGTTGAACTGCACCGGCACAAGCCACTCAATGAAGCGAAAGCCCAGCGGATTGAAGCGCCACTGCTGCCCAAAAACACCAAGTGCCTGCGCATCGCTGCCACCCGTGAGGACAAACGGCAGGTAGAAGATGGTCACACTGGCTGCGCAAGCGAATGCGGTCATCAGAAACCACCACAAGGCCTGTTTTAGTTGCGCTTTTTGGTGACCCGACAAGTCATGCCAAGCGTGAGGCGCGATTAGCAAGAACGGCACTGCAATCACCGCAGCAACCTTGGTCGCCACGGCGGCACCCAGGAGCAAGCCAACGGTAATCGGCCAGCGCCGTTGCCAAGCCACCATAGCCAACAACAGGAACAAAGCCATCAGACCGTCGGGGTGCGCACTGGCAATGGCTTCCTTCAAGATCAGCGGATGCACGGCGTAAGCTAACAGCGCGCGGCGATTAACGTTCTGGCGCATCAAGACCAGTAGCGCCAACAGATCGACCG
>JANORY010000998.1:0-2797 GCA_031415535.1 Burkholderiales bacterium
GTCAACGCCATTGCCAGGGCGGCCAGCGGTATCGTCAGCGCAAGGCGCTCCAGGATCATCGTCGCAACCGGCGATTGATAGGCGTAGCTGTCGCCCAGCTCGCCGGCCAGCATGCCTCGGACCCAACTCAGATAGCGCTCCAGCGGCGGTCGATCCAGGCCCAGTTTTTCGGCCAGCGCCTTGACGGCTTCGGGCGACGCGTCGGCACCCATCATCATTTGTGCGGCGTCACCGGGCAAGATTTCGAGCACGACGAAGACCACGATCGATGTCACGACCAGCGTCGCAATCAAAGTCAGAATTCGCTTGATCAGGAAGATCGACAAATGCGCCGGCTGCCGGTCGGAGGGGTTGGGAATGTGCTGCGCGACTGATTGGTGGTGCGCGATTAATTGGTCGCGCGCGCTGCATCCGGTTGTTTGGACGGCTGAGCGGCGTCAAATGCCGGCAGCGCCGTCAAGCGCTCATGAATGACCATCGTAGCAGGGTAAGGGGTCAGATCAACCTTGAAGCGTTTGGCGTTGAAGATCTGCGGTACCAGACAGACATCGGCCATGCTGACCGTATCGCCGTGACAGTACAAGCCGGCTCGCCCGTCACCGATCTGCTGCTCAAACGACGTCAGGCCAACCTCGACCCAGTGCCGATACCAGGTGTCGATGTGTTCCTGATCCTGACCGAGCGAGTTCTTCAGGTACTTCAGAATTCTGAGGTTGTTGAGTGGATGAATGTCGCAGGCAATGTACTGCGACAATGAACGGACCCGCGCGCGTCCGAGCGGATCAGCCGGTAATAATTTTGGGCCGGGTTTGGTTTCGTCGAGATACTCAATAATCGCCATCGACTGATTCAAGGTGTTGACCCCATCGATCAAGGTCGGTACCAGTGACTGCGGATTAATATTCCGATAAGCATCGGCCTGCTGTTCGCCATCGGGCAGCCAGATGTACTTCGGGTCATACGCAATCCCCTTGTGGTTCAGCGCAATGCGCACTCGAAAGGCCGCCGAACTGCGAAAAAACGTATAGAGCGTCAACATGATTCAGGCTTCCTCGTGTTCGCGCCACAAATGCAGCGCGTTTTGAATCGGTCGATCTGAAAAGCTGAACAACACCGTATCATCGCGGGCGTGGAGCCGGTAGCGATACCAGGACGGAACCACAAACACGTCCTTGGCGGCGAACTCAAAACTCTGATCATCAAACTCGATCCGGCCTTCGCCCTCGACAACATGAAACACCGTACCGTCGGTACTGCGATACGGCGCACCGGCAAAATGTCGCGGCAGCAGTTGCAGGAAGGTTGCCATGGTCGGGATCGGCGCGCCACCGGTTGCCGGATTAACGTATTGCAGCTTGATACCGTGGCAAGCGTGGATCGGACCATTGGTCTTCAAGGTGAATAAGGCCGCCCTGCTCTGCTGGTAGGGGTAACAAAAAATCGGCGTGACACCATCACGCGCCACGTAATTGATCGGCAGCATGTTGGCACCGTAGCGCGCCAAGGCATCGCCCTCCGGTCGGCCCACCGGCTGTGACTCGGCCTGATAGTTCTCGCGGAACTGCGCACCCAACATTCGAACCACTTGAATATCCAGGCCATCGAGCCAAACCACCGGCTGCGCACCTGGATTGCCGTGGTCATGCCAGGTCCATTTCGGGGTGATGATAAAGTCGCCTGGCTGCATGGTGACGCGCTCGCCCTCGACCGCCGTGTAGGCACCCTCACCGTCGACCACAAAGCGCAACGCCGATTGGGTATGCCGATGAGCGGGTGCGACTTCGCCGGGCAGGATGAGTTGCAACCCGGCATAAAGCGTCGGGGTACAGGTCGACTGGCCGGGTAACCCCGGGTTTTCAAGAATCAGCACCCGCCGTTCCGCTTCGCGCGCTGAGATAAGGCCGCCGGACTCCATCAGGAACGGCTTGACTTCGCGATACTTCCAAAGCGCTGGCAGCGCATCGGTCGCCGGTTGCGCCGGCACCAGGGCGGCCAATTCCTCCCACAGCGGCTTCATACTGAGCCCACCGATACGGGCGTAAAAATCCTGCCGAGCGGCTCGCTCGGCGGTACTGGCGTTTACTTTGGCGTGCATGATTTGGCTCCCCGACACCCACTTGGAAACGCGGCTGACGCAACGCGATCCCGAAGACCGGAACCCTATCACAGGCTTGGCGACAACTCCAACACCACGCGCAGGGTCTTGGCGGCGCGACCATGCGAATCATTGGAGGGAGCGCTCGAATTCACAGAAACTTGATTTTTTTCAGCCACTTAGGAACTATTTCCTGGCCCGAAGTCGAGAACAGTGGTGCCATTGATCGCGGCTATCGCGACGATCAATCAGAAGCATTGGCACTCTCGGCGTCAGAGTGCTATTCTTGTCACTGAACCGGACCTCCGCAGCTTTATTGAATGCGAGTTGCTGGAACTTGATCCCGGTCACAGAAAGGTAACACCATGTCCCACGCTGTTTCAACCGCCGCTGTGTCCGCAGCATTGGCACCCTATGGCGTATTAACGTCCATGGCGCTGCCGGCTGTTGGCAACCTGGACGCTTACATTTCGGCCGTCAATCGGCTGCCCATGCTCTCACCGGAGCGGGAAACCGAGCTGGGTCGAGCACTGCGGGACCACGGCGATCTGAACGCCGCCCGCGAATTGGTCATGTCTCATTTGCGCTTGGTGGTATCGGTCTCGCGCCAATACTTGGGCTACGGTTTGCCGCATGCCGACTTGATACAGGAAGGCAATATTGGCCTCATGAAAGCGGTCAAGCGCTTTGATGCCGAGCGCG
>JANORY010000999.1:0-3865 GCA_031415535.1 Burkholderiales bacterium
AGCCCGAGCACTTCGGTGCGAAAGTCTTCGGGGCGATCCGACCAGCGCAGCCCACCGCGTGCGACCCGGCCGCCGCGCAAGTGCACGCCTTCAAAGCGCGGCGAGTAGACGAAGATTTCGAACATCGGTTTTGGCTCGGGTAAGCCGGGTATTCGCGATGGATCGAACTTGAACGAGACGAAGCTGCGCGGGCGTTGTTGGGCGTCGCGACGCCAGAAATTAGTTCGTGTAGTTGCAAGGATCAACGCCAGGTACTGGCGCAGGACACGGTCCTCGGACAGATTCTCGACCTGCTCAAGTGCGGATTCGATTGTGCTGACCAGTGACGCAGCGCGCAGGTCGGCGCTAGCGTCGACCTTCGGATCGAAGCGTGCAAGGAACAAATCGATCAGCAGTTTTGCGATATTCGCGTGTGTTGCCAGGGTCGTTTCGATAAACGATTGCGACAGTGAAAATCCGATCTGGCGCAGGTACTTCGCATAAGCCCGTAACAGCACGATGCGCTCAGCCGGCACGCGTCCCGCCAGCACCAGGCGATTGAAGTCATCGTTCTCGACTTCGCCGCGAAACACACGCGCAAAGGCCTGTTCGAAGACACGATGTAGTGAATCGATCTCGACCTCGGTGTCGATCGTCGGTGCCTGCATGCCCATGTCGTGAATCCAGACCGGTTCGGCGTTCACCGAAACGACGCGATAGGGCCGCTCGTCGAGTACTTTTAAACCCATGCGCTCAAGCATCGGCAAACTGTCGGACAGGGTGATCGGGCTGCCGAGCTGGAACAATTTGAATCGCAGAGCGCCCGGTGCCGCTTCCAATGGCCGGTAGAGGGTCATGCCAAGCGGTTCGGCGGCGCTAAGACTTGCCATTGTTTCGATATCCGGCACGGCGGCGCGGGCGGCGAAGTCTTCGCGATAAGCCGTTGGAAAGGCACCGTTGAAGCGGCGATGCAGATCGTTGCCACGGGCTTCACCGAGCGCGTCGATGAGCGCCTGCTTCAGGTCGTCGTCCCAGCGCCGCGCGGCGGCGATCAACCGTGCCTCGATGGCGCGTACGTCGAAGGCGGGAATGGACCCCGGGGTGGTGCGAATCGTGAACGACACCCGCACTAGCATCGACTCGGACAAATGGGCGCTGAATTCCGAGCTGACACCGTTGAACGCATCGGTCAGGATCGCCTGCCACTTCTGGCGCAGGTCGGTCGAATAGTGTTCACGCGGCGCATACACCAGGCACGACAGAAAACGTTCGAACGCATCGCGCCGCACAAACAGCCGCAAGCGCTGCCGCTCGCCCAGGTGCAGGATACCGGTGGCGATACGCAGCAGTTCGTCTTCAGTGATCTGAAACAACTCGTCGCGCGGATAACTGGCGATGATGTGTGCCAGCGCCTTGCCGGAATGGCTGTTGGCCGCGACACCAGCGCGAGCAATCACGTTCGCGGTCTTGCGGCGCAACAGCGGAATGGCGCTTGGGGCCGAGCTGTAGGCGCTCGAAGTGAATAAACCGAGGAACCGCAATTCGCCGGACACCTCGCCCTGCGCGTTGAAGCGTTTGATGGCGACGTAGTCGAGATATCCGGGCCGGTGTACGGTCGAGCGTGAGGTCGACTTGGTGACGACCAACAACTCCGGACGGCGTGCGTACGCGCGCACTTCGGGTGGCAATGACGCGAAGCTGGCGGCGACGTCACTCTGTTCGCTATCGCGCAGGATGCCCAGGCTCGAGCCGGCGATAATCTTCAGCGCATCGGCACCATCGACCACCACCAGGTCCTGTTGGCGCGCGCCGAGAAAGGTGAAGTGGTTATCGGCGAGCCAGCGCAGGAACGCCTTGCCTTCATCGAGTTCGTCGATCGGGATCGGAGCACCGTCGCGGTCCAGCTCGGCGAGCGCCGATTCGAGCCGTGCGTGCATCGCTTTCCAGTCGGTGACCGAAAGCCGCACGTCGCCCAGTACCCGCGTGATGTCGCTCGCCAGTGATTCGAGCGTCGCCGTGTCAGTGATCCGATCCACCTCGACGTGGATGAACGACTCGCCGCGCGCCTGTGGTGCCGCTACCGATACTGGTGCCGACGTCGATGTCGATGTCGATGTCGAGGCGTCGCCAAGACCGACCAGAACGTCACTCGAATCCCGGCTCACCGGTACGATCGGGTGAATGATCAGGTGCAAGGTCAAGCCGTGCCGATTGACCTCCATGGTCACTGAGTCGACCAGAAACGGCATGTCGTCGTTGACGATTTCGATGATAGTGTGGGTCGACTGCCAGCCATGCTCTTCGACGCTCGGATTAAAGACCCGAACGCGGGTCGTGCCGGCAAGCCGTTTGCGGGCGAAGTTAAAGTGTGAGAGTGCTGCGCCGTACAGATCATCGGGTTGGCGCTCGTCGAGATCTTCAGGATCGACCTGGCCGAAGTAGCGAGGAACGAAGGATTCGAGCAAGTTGCGCTGCTTCGGGGCGACCTTGGCGCGAACCAAGTGAAGTACCTCATTGAGGCGGCCCGCGCGCCCATCGTCGGCGGCGGCACGGCCCAACGCCGGATCAGCGGAGGGCGGATTCCTGGGCGGCGTTTTCATGATGAATTCGGACCTTTATTTTGAAAGAGTCTATCAGTGTCCGATCATAGTGCGCCGACTTATTCGATCGGCTCAAACGCGCAAATGTGCGTCGTCGCCCCAAACTAAAATTCGGATGGCCTGTTCGTCAACACTGAGTCGATTGATGCCCGTGTTCGGAATCGAACAGATACGCGGCCCATCGAGCGAGAATCCCTTGGCGTGCCGGTACAACATATCGAGCACGCCACCGTGTGCGACCAGCAGTAATCGCTGCCCCGGATGACGACTGGCCAGACCGAACACGGTTGACAGTACGCGCACTGAGAACTGGCGCACTGTTTCGCCGCCAGGCATGGCAAAATCCGCCTGAAAAAGTAGCCAGGTTTCCCACAGCTTGGGGTTCTCTTGCCTGACCGAAAACAGCGTTTTACCTTCGAGCTCGCCGAAGTGTTGTTCACGCAAACCAATCAGCGGATTGATGAGCAAGGACAAGTGGTTTGCCAGCGGTTCGGCCGTTTGCCGAGTTCGAATCAGATCGCTTGTGTAGAGCGCATCGAAGGATTCATTGGCCAGTCGGTGCGCGAGTTTTCGGGCCTGCTCGAATCCGTGCTCATTAAGTCCAACATCAATCTGTCCCTGAAAGCTGCCGGCGCGATTCAAATCGGTCTCGCCATGGCGGATAACGACCAGCTCGGTCATCAACTTTCGCCCAATAAGGCATTGGCGAATTCGATCGACGAGAACGCCTCCAGATCATCGATACCCTCACCGACACCGATGAAGTACACCGGTATGGGTTTGGCTCGCCGCAACGCGGCGAGTCCAAGCAAGGCACCGCCTTTTGCGGTACCGTCCAGTTTGGTCACAATCAGCCCGGACAGACCGACCGCTTCGTCGAACGCCTTGACCTGATTCAACATGTTCTGACCGGTGTTACCGTCGAGTACCAGCAGCACTTCATGCGGCGCGCTCGGCATGGCCTTCGCAATTGAACGCTTGATCTTCTTGAGTTCTTCCATCAGATTGGTCTGGGTCGGCAATCGGCCTGCGGTGTCAATCAGCACCACGCCGGTTCGACGTGCCGCCCCGGCCGTTACCGCATCAAAGGCGACTGCGCCCGGATCACCGCCCTGCTGGGCGATCACTTGAACATCATTACGTTCACCCCAGGTGACAAGTTGCTCGCGCGCGGCCGCCCGAAAGGTATCGCCAGCGGCTAACAGGATTGACTTGCCGGCACCTTGCAAGTGATGGGTGAGCTTGCCGATCGAAGTAGTTTTGCCGGCACCATTCACGCCGGCAAT
>JANORY010001000.1:0-1276 GCA_031415535.1 Burkholderiales bacterium
GCGATAAAAAAAACCGAAGCGTCGAACCAATGGAACTACTACCAATCAAAGAGCAGCAAGCAGAATTTGAGTGAACTGGCAGCGGCCATCGTGCCGGCGGAAAAAGTTGCGATGTATCAAAAAGAGATCGCTCGCTACAACGGCGAAAAAGCCGAAATCAAAAAAGTAGCCGAGAAACTCGAAGCAGAGGCGACCGCCTGGGAGCGCGAAAGCGACGTGCAAATGCATCAACATCACCGTTGGGCACAAGCAACGACGGCGTTGCAAATTGCCATCGCTCTTGCGGCGATCGCACTACTCACCAAAATTGCGTGGTTACGGACCGGCGTGTTTGCGGTAGCCGGACTTGGCTGCGCCATCGGCTTGATGGCGTTCTTTCACGTCTGAGGCTCAACTGGGGCATGGTCGCCGCCAGCGCTGGTCTTTTTCCTTGCAGGGCCTTCCCAAACGACCCCAGGGAATCCGGCCAACGGGCGCAGGGGTGCGCCAGCGTAGATCCAGTCGCGCCGCTCGAGAATGCCAACGTGGTAAAGCGGCTCGCGACCGGTTCGAGTGCTGAATAACGCGCGCGGAATATTGATCATGTGCGGCGAATGCAAGCGCTCATAAAAAAGTGGCGTGCCGCAACGGCCGCAAAAACTGCGAACAGTGCCGCTTTCTGTGTCCTCGAAGCGCTTGATCTTGTTTAGCCCTAACAGCACTCTAAACCGCTTGCGCCAACTGCCGACATAAGTCGCGTAGGCAGCGCCGTGCGCCAGCCGGCTGGCGCGCGAATGATCATGCCAGGCCCAACGCGCCGGAATCTCGATCTGCAAGCGCACCTTGCCACACAGACATGAACCTTCTGAATACTCGGGCTTTTTGAACAGTTTTTCCGCCGCCCGTGCTGACCTCGATTGTGGGTTCATTGATTTTGTCCGACAGTTTTATAAGGCCGGGTTTAATGAGGCCGGGTTATTATCAGTCAACCATTTAGCCGCGCACAATTTCACAATGACAGGAGCAAAATTTTATGGGTGCCAACGAAGCCATCGCCGCGATCGACGAACTGGGTCAGTACCTGCCGCAAATGACCGCGTGGCGGCGGCATATTCACGCCAATCCGGAGACCGCCTTTGAAGAGGTCGACACGGCGCAGTTTATTGTTGAGCGCTTAAACTCATTCGGTATTGACGAGGTTCATACCGGCATTGCCAAGACCGGCATCGTCGGCGTTATTCGCGCCGGTAAAAGTGATCGTGCAATCGGCCTGCGCGCCGACATGGATGCACTCGAC
>JANORY010001001.1:0-1346 GCA_031415535.1 Burkholderiales bacterium
CCCCGCTGAACGCCCGGGTGCGATGCTCCAGACATTAGCCTCGACAAACATCTCGTACAAGTCGGCCCCAGCGGCAACAAATACCACCCCAACCGCCGCCAATCCGGCAAAACGTCGCAACTCGGCGGTCTGAGCGACCAGAGCCGAGGTCAGGAAAATCAGCAACAACGAAACGTGGCTGCTGACCGCGCCGCGCGAAAAAGATTTATCACTGACTGCAATCAAAACCAGTGGCGCGGCGATGAACGCGGCCCAGGCAATCACGTCCCAATTCAAAAAATTCTTGAACTGCTCGCGCAACACCACGATGAAAAATCCCACGCTGAAAAGAATGATGTAGCCCGCGTAGGCCGAGGAGTCGCTGTAGTAGCCGGCCAGGTTGGTGCCGATTGCGACAACGAATACCAGCCACACCAAGCGCACCAGAGTGTCAAAACCCGTAAATGGCGGTCGTCTCAAAAATCAGTCCTAAGAAAGCGCCGGCTGGCTCAGGCCGCTCGCCGCGAGTTAGCCCAGACACCGTACATCAGCAGCGACCAGAGCCGGGAACTGTGGTCGATATCGCGGGTCAGAAATTCGTCGAGCGTGCTGCGAACCACCGTCATATCCAGCGGATACATCAATTGAGGATTGCGCAAGGTGCTCTCGAGTATCGGCCTGAGCGCACCGCGCAACCAGGCCGCCAAGGGAATACCGAAGCCCATTTTCCGACGGTGTACAAACTCGGCCGGGTAGTAGCGCTCGGTGAGCCGTTTCAAAAGGTACTTGCCGATCCGGTTCTGAACCTTGTATTTCACCGGCAGCGACGCGCAGAACTCGATGACTTCGTGATCAAGCAAGGGCGATCGAGTCTCGAGGCCGCAGTGCATGGCGGCGATGTCCATTTTCGTCAATAAGTCGCCCGCCAGATAGGTGCGGTTATCCGACCAGAGCATTCGGTCGACGGGGTTATCAGCATTGCGCTGCGACGCCGCCAGCCAACTCGTGCGCCAGGTCGGCAACAACGAAGGTGCCGAAAGTTCGCCGAGCAATCGGGCGCGGCTTTTATCGTTCCAATATTCGTTGTACATGAGCACCGAGCGCAATTCCGGCCAGCCAAACTCGGTGACCAGTTTTCGAACCACCTTGCCGGGAATACTGGTGGTGGCCGCCAGTCGAGTGGCAATCCCGGCCAGCGACTGAGGCGATAGAATCGACGGCGTCAGCGATGAAATGTTCATTTGAGTGCTGGTCAGCCAATAACGCGGGTAACCGCCCAACAACTCATCGCCGCCGTCACCGTTCATGGCCACCGTGACATGGCGTCGGGCACTGCGGCAGACAAAAAACGACGGCACCGCCGAAGA
>JANORY010001002.1:0-4173 GCA_031415535.1 Burkholderiales bacterium
GCTTTCAACAGATCGCGGATCTCGGTCAACTCCAGCGTTTGAGCGCGCGAAGTCGGTGCCGGTATCATGCCCATTTTCAGGACCCGCTCGCGAATGGCCGGCAGGGCGAGGGACTCCTGCGCGATTCGATTCAGGTTATCGACCACCTCGTTCGACATTCCGGTTGGTCCGTACAAAGCGAACCAACCCGGCACTTCAAGTGCAATACCCTCTTGTTTGCAGGTCGGTATCTCGGGGGCCAACACACTGCGTTCCGGGCTGGTGATCGCCACCACCTTGATGCGCCCGGACTTATGATGCTCAAGTTGATCGGACAGCGGCGATACGACCATCGGCACACTACCGCCGATCAGATCAGCGACGGCCGGGGCCGATCCTTTATACGGCACATGAGTCAGCGGCACACCGCTCAATTGGCTGATCGATACACCGGAAAAATGCAACAGAGTGCCGGCACCTCTGCTGCCAAAATTGGCCTGGGTCGGATTGGCCTTCGCCCAAGCCAGGAACTTCGGTAACGAGTCCGTGCCCGACTGCGGGCCTAAGCCAATCGCGACATCGAAGATCGATAGTCGCGAGACCGGCATCAGATCCTTGAACGGATCAAACTTCAGGTTCTTGAAAATGTGGGGAAACAGGGTCAGCGGCCCCTGCGGACAAACCAGCAAGGTGTCGCCGTCGGGTTTGGCCGTCTTCACGACATCGATCGCCAATCGGCCGGCGGCACCGACCCGGTTCTCGACAATTACTGGGCGATTTAGCTTCAGGCTGAATTGTTCGGCCATCGCACGAGCCAGCAGATCGAGCGAACCGCCAGCCGCAAAGCCCACCAGAAATTTGATCGGCGTCGATTGCGCACGCGCCCAAGCTGGCAAACCGAGTCCGATCGCCAGACCGGAGCCGAGTAATGTTCGGCGTGATGCTTGCAGCGGTTCTACCAGCAGTGTCATCGTTTATCTCTCAGATTCGAACTTCCACCAACTCACTTCGTCGACCCGGTGCCCAATCGACTAATTGACTGATCGGCTAATCGGCTAATCGGTTATCCGGTTAATCAGCTTTGGCACCGGTTTCCTTGACCAGCTTCGACCAGCGGCCGAGTTCGGAGCGAATGTAAGCACCATATTCCTCCGGTGTGCTGCCCAGAATGTCGGTCCCCTGCGCCGCAAGTTTGGCTTTGACATCGGCATTCTCAAGCGCCTTGCGCACTTCAGCATTCAGGCGCGCAATGATGGCTGGTGGTGTACCGGTTGGCACGACAATGCCTTGCCAGGCACTCATCTCCATGCCCGGCAGCGCAGTTTCATCCAGCGTCGGCAAATCGGGCAGCAACGGCGAACGCTTGAGCGTTGTGACGGCCAAAGGCCGCACCCGGTTATCGCGAATGAAGGGCATTGAGCTGTTCAAGGTATCAATCGTCAACTGGGTGGCACCGGACGCCAGATCGGCGATGTTAGGCGCACTACCCTTGTACGGAATGTGTTGCATGCGCAAACCGGAATGTGCGGCCAACGCTGCCGTTGCCAAATGCGTAATGGTGCCCGAGCCGGTCGAACCATAATTTAATTTATCGGGATTGGCCTTGGCATAATCGAGCAGTTCCTTGACGCTCTTCACGGCCAGCGAAGGCGTCACCATCAACACCATCGGCACGGCAGCGGTGCTGGAAATGGGCGCAAAGTCCTTGACCGGGTCAAAGTTGACCTTGCTGTACAGGGCCGGTGCAATCGTGATCGCCGAGGTGTTGTAGAACAAGGTATAGCCGTCCGGGGCGGCGCGCGTGGCGGTTTCTGCGCCAATGTTGCCACCGGCACCCGGCTTGTTCTCGACCAGCACCGGTTGACCGAGTTGCTCGGACAATTTTTGCGCAATCACCCGCGCCACAATATCGGTCGGGCCGCCGGGCGGAAAGGCAACCAGCATTCGAATCGCTTTGGTGGGATAGGCACCGCCGGTTTGCGCGATTGCGTTCGGTGCGAACTGCGAAACCACAGCCGCCACAAACACAGCAAGCCGGGTGGATAGGGAGGTTCGGTTCATAGCTTGTGTCCTTGTAATCGTTCTTGTGCGTTCAGGATGTGCTGTACCGTTCTTGAACCCGATACTATTTCACACACTCAAAATTTGCTGCCTGATTCGAATCCCCCGTGCCTCGATACTTCGGCCAACTGGGATATCGACACAGCGGCCGCGACATGGTTGCGGCAAATGGCGGCTCATAAGCGTGGGTGGCAACGGTCAGCGCGCCTGGCGCTTTGGTTTTCTCGACCCATTCGGTAAGCACCTCCAGCACGTCGGTCAGCGCCGGCGCACCGGTTCCAACATGATCGACGCCCGGTGCAATATACAGCCTTGCAAAACGATCGACTTCGCTCTGGCCCATCTTGGCCACGACGCTCTTGTAATACTCAATGCCGGCATACGGACTCTGCGCGTAGTCGGCCATATGTTCCTTGATGATGAGTTTGCCGCCCGCCGCCGCAAAAGCAGACAAATCCGGGTCGGTCGCATCCATCAGCGCCGAGACCGTGCGAATCCGGTCGGCAAAACGCTTCGGGTCATATTGACGAACATCGAAATTCGGATCACGGGTAATGAAGTATCGGATGGCACCACTGCCGTAGAACCATTGAATGCTGTTGGCTGGTACTGGCGGCTGCGCCGGTGCGCTGCTACCGACCCACCAGTTGGCCCAACCACCGGTAGGACCGGCACCCGGCGTGGTCTCGCCGCCTAGCGGCCAGCCCGGATAATTGCGCACACCGTTGGCGAGATCAAAGTCAAAGCGATAGCCTGAATGCAGTGCCTGAACCGCTTTGGTTTGTGCGTCTGACAAACAACTTGCACCGCTGTCGCCACCGTCCGGGCAACGCAATTTCAGGACATCAAAACGGCCGCGACAGCCTTCATAATCGCTGATGATGCCATCGGCAATTCCGTCGGCCGCATCGCAGGCGCTGACCACTGCGTCACCGACCAGCTTGATTTTCCCGGGTGTGATCCAGCCGCCGCCGAACTGCGCGATGCCGGCGCGCGTGCCGGCGTGCTGCAATCCGACCCAGTTAATGACCGGTACCCGCGAAAAAATTCCGTCGAAATCGTTCGGGAAGCGCTGCGCGAGCATCAGCGCCTCGCGCCCTCCCTCGGAGCTGCCCATGAAATACATCCGGTCAGGGCCGCGTCCATAACGACGCTTCATCAGTTCGACCGATACATCACGAACTTTCTTGTACGAGGCGTAAGCAAAATTCTCCAGCGCTTCCTGGTTCAGCGCAAACGCCTGCAGGGGCACGCCCGGCGCATTCTGGTGTCCCGAATCGGTACCGTAGGTCACAAAGCCGCGTGCCAGCGGCGCTGGCTTGTCGAGTGGCGCTGCCGGCGGCAGCCCGAGCGCATTGATCAGTACGCCGTTAAAGCCGCCACCGCCATATTGAAGCGAGCGGCCGTTCCAGACGCTGGGCAAATTGACCTGAAAATTAATCGCCGGTGCTGTCGGGTCGAGCGAAGCAATCGTGCCTTTGACCTGGCAATGATCCGGCAGCGCGGGTTGGATACGAGCATAGGGCGTCGGTGCTTGCGGTGAGCCCATCACCAGCGGCGAGGCAGCCATGAACTGGGCCGAAACAATCGTAACCTCGCCGGTCGGCAGACCGATCAGTCCGTTGGGAATCGATCCGGTCATTTGCTCACAATTGGTTTTATGGTCGGATATGACGTTAGCAGACCCTCCGAAAACACCGCAACCCGCCAATGCAAACAGTGACAGACCGATGAGTCCGAATAGTTTCCCGTTCTGCACAGCATTGGACAACCATGGGTAGCGTAGCATCATGAATTCTGCCATTCTTTCGAGCCGTATTGTCAAACAGAGCCGTAACCGGACCAGTGCACCCGGTCCGATTCTGCCATGCAATTGCTTTATCACGATTGCATTATGATTGTGTGCACAAAACTTGATTTCTGTACTGTCGTACATTACTCCTTATGGTCACCACTGATGTTCAAGCGTAACCGTTCCGGCCCAGGTGTCCCATTACGATACGGTCAATCGGCATGAGCATCCGGCCACTGTCGAACCTCAAAGTGGTTGAACTCGGCCAGGTGCTGGCTGGGCCGTTCGCCGGTGCGATCTTCGCGGATCTCGGTGCCGAAGTCATCAAGATTGAACGGACC
>JANORY010001003.1:0-3175 GCA_031415535.1 Burkholderiales bacterium
AAGGCACCGCCTTTAATCAAGCCGAAATCGACGCGGTCGCGAAGAAGCAGGGCGTCGAGATTCGGCAGGGCGATGTGGTCATCTTTCACACCGGTTGGCTCAGCATTATTGGTAGCGACCCGAAGCGTTATTCCTCTGCCGAGCCAGGCCTTGGCAAGAACGGTGCTCTGTATTTGGCTTCGAAGCGGGTAGTGGCGGTCGGTGCCGATACCTGGGGTCTTGACGCGATTCCGTTTGAGCCGGGCGTGGGTGTGTTTGAAGTTCACCAGATTTTGCTGGCGCTCAATGGCATCTATATTCTGGAAAACATGAGTACCGCCGCGTTGGCCAAAGACAAGGTGTATGAATTCATGTTTGTACTCGGCCACAGCAAGTACAAAGGTGCCGTGCAGTCGATGATTAACCCGGTTGCCATTAAGTAATTAGTCGAAAAGTAATTCGTAGAACAGATCCCCGATTAGTCGGGGATATTGCTTGAGAAATTAGAAAGGGCGCGGTAGATACCGCGCCCTTTTGTGTTGCCGCGTAGCTGCGGCAAGAGATACGTCCGCGAGTGGCGGCCGTGTACCGTCCTTCATCGCGAGCAACAATCAGTCGTGAGGCCTGAAATCAGGTTAGGTTAAGACCCGTGTTCGTGACTGCTGACTCGTGAAAAAGGTTGGATTCAATATCTATTAATCTATGCTTGTTAAAGCTGCGAGTCAATCGGTTTTTGCGTGCCGATACACGGCGGTCTCGAAATCGACGAAGCCAGGATACGACGCGACGTCCAGGAACGGCAGAATTTGCGAACCCCAGAAGCCGCCGATACCGTTCTTGCGGTCAATCCAGTAAAACAAATTGCCCAAACCCGCCCACATCAGTGAACCGGCGGGTCGGCCCGACGCGGTCGGTGCTTCATTTCGTTGGAACGTCCAGGCCCAGGTTTTGGCGACACCGGGTTCAAACTCACCGTCGTTGGAGAGCGAAGGAATCGAGGTCTTCCAGCCACCGCTCTGTAGTCCCGCCGGCAGACCGTTTTTGCACATAGCCTCTACCGTCTCGGCTTTCAAAACTCGACCATTGGGGCCGGCACCGTCATTTAGAAACATTCGAATGAACTTCATGTAGTCGCCAACGCTGGCATACAGACCGTGGCCGCCCATATCCATTTCAGGGGGCTGCGGCAGTACCAGATCCGGCACCGGGGTCAGCTTGCCGTCTTGAGCGCGATCGTGCAGCACGGCGCGTCTTGCCTTCATCGATTCGGTCATCGTGAATGCGATGTCGCTCATGCCGAGCGGCGTGAAGATTCGTTCCTTGAACACTTCGCCCAAGCGCTTGCCGCGCTGTTTCTCGACGATACGACCGAGCCAGTCGATATTGGCACCATAAGACCAGCGTGCGCCCGGGTCATGAAGCAGTACCGTGCGGATTGAGGCGAAGGTGCTGGAGACTACCGTCGGAATGTTCTTGGCGGTACGGTACTTCAAGTCGTCGGCACTGAAAAATTCGTATGATAAACCGGAGGTGTGCAGCATCAGATCGGCGACCGTAATGTCGCGACTCGGTGGCCGGGTACGCGGCTGACCGGCTGCGTCGAATCCGTCGAGTACCTGCAGTTCAGCGATCTCTGGCGTATAAATCTTTGCCGGATCGTCGAGACGTATACTGCCTTCTTCGACCAGTTGCATAACGGCCGTACCGGTGATTGCCTTGGTGGTCGAAAAGATGGCCATGACCGAATCGGGCGACATGGCTTGTGGTTTGCCCAATTCGCGAACGCCGGCGTGACCCTCGTAGATGTTTTCGCGTCGATTGCTCACCATCGCCACCACACCCGGCGCTCCACCGGCGCGCCCCGTGGTGTACTCGAGAACCGTGTCGATCGACGTCTTTAAAGCATTGCTCATGGCAGTCTCCTCTTTGAGGTTGGGAATTGCACTGCACCGTGCAGCGCGTTGGTAAAAATCAATCGGACAGAGCTTATCTTTGGTCTGGCTTCAGACTGCTGCCTCCGCTAGTTCAGCATGGGACATGCTGAGCGTTAGTGAGTGCAGACGCTCACGCAGATCGCTCAATTCGGATTCCGATAAATGAGTTTGACAGGCTATTGTTTTTTGAATGTCGGCAACCGGTCGGCGGAGCGACTTGCCGGCAGCGCTGAGTTCAATCCGAACAATTCGTTCATCGGCTTGGTCACGCGTACGGGTTAACCAACCGGCCGACTCCAGGCGCTTGAGCAACGGCGTTAGCGTACTCGAATCCAACTGCAGCGCGTTGGCGAGACCCTTTACGGTTTGCGCGCCCTGCTCCCAGAGCACCAGCATCGCCAAATACTGCGGGTAGGTCAGCCCGACCTTGGCCAGCGGCTCGCGGTAGGCGCGGGTGACCGAGTTGGTCGCCGCGTAGAGCGCGAAACAGAGCTGATTGTTCAGGAAAAGGTTTTCGAAGTTTTGCGATTTTGGCTTGGAGATTTTCCTCATCATTAATTATTGCATGAAGTATTAGCACACAAAGTAATTTGATTGATTCCAAACATTATTTCTGCGGTTCTAAAACCAATCGCTGCACTTGGCCGTATTAGCTTCTAATGGCACTTTTCCCCAGCCGAATAAACTGATCGACCAAACCATTCGACCCTGTCCTTAACCGTGTCCTCAACCGTGTCCTCAACCGTGTCCGATCGACCCAATTTGAGTCCCGCCTCTGACCCGCTCAGGCGTGCACTGGTCTGGCTGCTTTTCTGGGTATTGCCATTGCAAGCACTTGGACTGGTGACGGCCGAACTGAGGGGTCCGGCCCATTACCACGACCGGCAGATCGGAATGTCGGCCGATGCCAAGGTAACGGCTGAGCAATTACATGCCCATCTGGACGTCCTGCGTCATCATCACAGCCCGGCCGACGAAGCGATTGCAGTCGATGATGGCAGTGATCATCAGCACGATGCCCTGGCCGTCGATGAAGGTGCCGCCGGCAGCGGCACGCTGCTGAGCTTCGCGGCATTGCTGTTTATGGCGCCAAGCTACAAGTTCTCCGATTCTGGCCCGGTACGGCCTTACAGTGTGGCAAAAGTACTCGGCGATCGGGTCGCCGGCCGCATCGAGCGTCCGCCAGCAAGCCTCTAAGCGGCTAATTCCGACGGCTGCGCCGCAACACGTTTTGCTGGCGTGCGCGTCCCCATCAGTGAATC
>JANORY010001004.1:0-1726 GCA_031415535.1 Burkholderiales bacterium
GCCATCATCAGCGGCGTGGTTTTATTCGGTGACATGGCGTCTATGAACGCATGATGCTCAACCAGGTACTTGGCAACTTCCAGGTGCCCAGCGGTGGCCGCGTAATGCAATGGCGTCCAGTCGGTCTTGTTGACTTCGGCACCGCGTGCAATCAAGGCCTTGACGGTCGCCAGTTCACCAAAAAAGCTCGCCAGCATCAGCGCATTTTCGTTCTTGCCATTGGTTTTATCGACATCTGTACCCGGCGACTCCAGCAGCGCCTGCAGTGCACTGAATGATTTTTGAGCTGCAGCGTAGACAATGGCGGGTGCAGTTTCGACCTTGCCGGCGTTCGGATCAACACCGCGCAGCAACAGGGCGCGGACCGCCTTGGCGTCGTCCAGCTTGAGCGCCTCAAATAAGGCCTGCGTGGCCGCCCGGTTGGCGTCTGCTGAGTTGGCCCGTGTCTGTGTCTGTGTCTGTGCTTGTGTCTGCGTCTGTGCCTGAGTCTGTGCCTGAGTCTGTGCCTGTGCCGGCGTCGGAGCAAACCCGCCGCCAATCGCCGAAATGAGCAAGACACTAAACGTCAAACCCAAGCTAGAAATCAGATTACGCGTCGCATTCGGGCGATCCGACAGAGCCGCTGACGGTCCCTTTAAATTACTCATGTTATATCTGAACAGTTGGTTATAAGCATTTGAATAGGTTATTAAAATTATAAGTCGTTTGCTCGCCTATCCGAGCCAGAGATTGGCCCCTGAGGGTCGCGACTGCTTGTGCCACATGACGCACAAAGCCGGGCTCATTAGTCTTGCCGCGAAACGGCACCGGTGCCAGATACGGTGAATCGGTCTCCACCAGCAGACGGTTTTCAGGAACCTGGGTGGCCACCTCATGCAGTTGCCGTGCGTTCTTGAACGAAACAATACCGGAAAACGAAATATAGAAACCGAGATCGAGCGCGGCGCGCGCGGTTTCCCAGGTTTCGGTAAAGCAGTGCATGACCCCACCGACTCGGTCAGCGCCCTCCTCCTGCATGATACGAATGGTGTCCTCGGCCGCCGCTCGAGTATGCACAATCAAGGGTTTGCCGCAACGGCGCGCCGCTCGAATATGCGTACGAAAGCGCGCCCGTTGCCATTCGAGATCACCCTTTAAACGGTAATAATCAAGGCCCGTCTCACCGATTGCGACTATGCCGGGATTGTCAGCAAGCTCCACGAGCAGCGCTTCGCTAGGCTCGATGACGTTAGGATAATCCGGGTGGACGCCGACCGAGGCGAACAGGTTCGGAAATCGGTCGGCCAAGGCCTTGACCTTCGGAAAGTTTTCCAAATCAACTGAAATGCACAAGGCATGCGTCACCTGGTTCTCGACCATCCGTTCGAGCACCGCATCGATCTGCTCGGACAGCTCGGGAAAATCCAAATGACAATGGGAATCAATCAGCATCAGAGCGGCGGCATATAGGCGCTATCGGGCGACGAGCCCGGCAGCATGCGCGCAGCGGTTGAACCGCCATCGACCGGAAACAGCACACCGGTGACCCAACGCGCTTCATCACCCGCCAGAAAACGCACGGCGTGACCAACGTCCCAGCCACTACCCTCGGTCGGCAACAAGGATCGTGAATGGCGCAGGCGGCGCTTCTCATCGGACATACCCTTGCCATAAACCATCGGCGTGTAGACCATCCCCGGTGCCACGCAGTTAACACGAATGCCTTCAGCGCCATGCTGCGCCGCCA
>JANORY010001005.1:0-6798 GCA_031415535.1 Burkholderiales bacterium
TCGCCCAGCGCCTGTACCAGCGCCGGTACCAGCGCCGGTACCAGCGCCGGTGCCAGCACGGGTGCCAGCGCCGGCTCCAGCAACCAAAGCGCCGGCGCTACGTCGCCTGCGAACGGCGGATTCACGACCACCAATCTGCAAACCCTCGGTATCGACGAGCTCGATGAGGTCAAGAACAACGATCGACATGTTTTTCGCTTGCATCGGGAGCTTGATCGAACGGTCTTGAGCAAGGCTCGTTACTGGCCCGCCACCGAGCTAGCGCAGCTTGGCAAGGTTGTGATCCCACTGCACACACCGGACGCCGCCCTACGAAGTTATGCTGCCTCGGTGCGCGGCCTATTCGTGACCGACAGCGAACAAGCGATTGTGCTGAGTTCACTGAATAGTGGCGGCATGCCGTGGTACGCCACAACGCCCGCGCCTGGGCCGACCCCAGTGGCTGGCTCGTCCGCAGCGATCAGCGTCGCCGACCGGATTTGTCCGATTTCAGGCTGCAACATCGGCCCACAGGTTCAAAAAAGTTATGTCGATATTTTTGATGCCTCGACTGCGGCAACGCCGTTGTTGCAAGGCAGTATCGAAATCGGCGGCAGTCTGATCGATGCACGGCGGCGCGGCGATCGTTTATGGGTGTTGACGCAGGAGTCGTTTCGCTTTCCGGCAGCGGTAATTTGGTCGCCCCCTACTTTTGATTACGCCACCCCGGTGAACCAGCGCAAAGTGGCCTTTGATCGTCTGATCGAGCAAAACGCTCTGAGCATTCGAGCTGCCGAACTGAGCCAATGGTTGCCGGAGGACCTGGCCCTCACGACCAAGCGTTCGGCCGAGGTAGTCAACGGGGTCTGTCGCTCAATCCGCAAGGTCAGTGAAGCCAGCCAATTGCAGTGGTTGCGCATTGCCAGCGTGAAACTCTCGGATCGCTCGGTTGCGAATGAACTGATCCTGGCCGAAGGTCAAACGGTCTATGCCAGCCATCGGGCGATTTATGTCAGTACGCCAAACTGGCGTGCACCGGACCGCGTTGACCCGGGCCCCCGAACTTACGTACATAAGTTCTCGATTGCCGGTGACGACGTCGCCCGCTACAGCGGCTCGGGTGCGTTTGCGGGTCAGCCCTTAAATGTCTACAGTTTCGACGAAGATGAGCAGGGTAACTTGCGTTTTGCTGCCAATGCGGTGAACGTCCAGGCCGGCGATTCAGCGCGGCCGTTTGCCTGGGAGCCTTATTCGTATCTTGGGGTCATGAAGCAACAAGATTCGCGTCTGGTCGTGGCCGCGCAGTCGGGACGGATTGCGCCGGGTGAGCGAATGCAGTCGGCACGATTTGTCGGTGCTCGCGGCTATTTGGTGACGTTCCGGCAGGTCGACCCATTTTATGTCTTTGACATGAACGCCCGCGGTGGACCGAAGGCGCTGGGCGAGCTGAAGATTCCGGGATTTTCGACCTACCTGCATCCCTTGGGCGATCACCATATCATTGGCATCGGTTACGCCGACGGTAACTGGCCACGGCGCATCAAAGCCAGCTTGTTTGATGTCAGCGATCCGACCAATCCGCGCGAACAATCGACACTTTTACTGGGTGATGTTTATAGTGGCAGCGAAGCTCTCTGGAATCCGCATGCGTTTTCGTACCTGCCGCGCTCAGCAAGTGCGGGTACCCTGGCAGTGCCGATCTGGTCGTTTAACTACAACGCGGCCGTCAAACAACATTCAGGACTGAAGATACTGAATGTTTCGGCCGCCCAAGGCCTGTCACTGGTCGGTGAATTGTCGGTGGATGATCTGTTGCAGTCGCCGGCAGCGGCGCTCGAGAGCCACGCGCTTTTTGTGCGTCGAAGTATTCTGACCGACAATTTTGTGTTCGGCGTCGGCCATCGCGTGTTGCGCTCGGCGACCCTGTCAAAACCCGAACAGGCACTGGCGACGCTAATTACCGAGTAATTCTTAACCCGGACAGGCTCCCAGAGTCTGGTCACGCTAAAGGCAGGCGAAAAAACCCCCGGACTCGCGAGAGTCCGAGGGTTTAGTTTCATCGTTGCAGGCGATCAGGCCTTGGCGATATTTTCCTTCGTGAACGGCATCACACGAACCCGCTTGCCATTGGCAGCGGCAGCCATTGCGTTAGCAGCAGCAGCCATCACGAGTGCGGTTACCGGTTCGCCAATTCCGCCTGGCTTCTCGGTGCTCTTGACCAGATGGATGTCCATGATCGGCGATTCGTTCATGCGCATCATGGGGTAGTTGTTGAAGTTGGTCTGTTGAACGCGGCCCTTCTCGAAGGTGATTTCGTTGTAGAGCGCGGCGGTCAGGCCAAACACAATACTCGACTGGATCTGCGCGGCGACGGTGTCCGGGTTGACCATCATGCCGACGTCGGCGACCGTAGTCGTCTTCGAGACCTTCAGTTCACCACCGACCATCGAAGCTTCAACCACCATCGCGATGTAGGAGTCATAACCTTCCATCAACGCAATGCCGCGACCGACACCGGCTTTCGGCGGTGATGCCCAGCCGGCGCGTGCGGCGGCTTCCTTGAGTACATTGGCAAAACGCGGCTTGTCGCCGAGCAGGGCCATGCGGTACTCAAACGGGTCCTTGCCGGCCGCTTTGGCGCATTCGTCCATGAAGCACTCATTGGCGAATACGTTAAACGGATGGCTGACCGAGCGCCAGTAACCGACCCGCACACCGCTGTCGTGAATGACCAGGTTATGTGCGGTGTTGGCAATTGCGTACGGACCTACCGCTGCCTCAACCATGAACGGGTCGAGCGTGTCTTTCGGCAGGCCGAAGGCGCGCTGCGTGACGGACTGCGAGGTGACCTTGAAGTCCAGCGCAATCGGCTTGCCGGCAGCGTCCAGCGCTGCTTCCATCTGGTTGTAGGCGGCCGGGCGAAAGAAGTCGTGGGTAGTGTCGTCTTCACGTGACCAGAGCAGTTTCACCGGGCGACCTACAGCTTTTGCAAGCTGTGCCGCCTGAATAATCATGTCGAGCTCGATACGACGACCGAAACCGCCACCCAGGAAGGTGGTTTTGACAGTGACATCTTCAGGCTTGACACCCAACACTCCGGCAACTGCGCCGGCAGCACCTTGCTGGAACTGCGTCGGGCCGACCAGCAGAACCTTGCCATCTTTGACGCTGGCGGTAAAGTTTTGCGGCTCAAGCGGCGCGTGCGCCAGATACGGTGACCAGTATTCGGCCTTGACCGTTTTGGCACCGGTTTTCAGGGCTGCTGCGACATCGCCAACCGGTTTGCCGACGGCAAACTTCTTACCGGTACCTGCGGCTGCCTTGATGCCTTCGGCGATGTTGGCTGTCGTGAGCGACGCACCGGCACCTTCATCCCAGACAATCGTGACCTTTTCGCGAGCTTTTTTGGCATGCCAGTAAGAATCAGCAACAACTGCGACGCCGTCATTGATCTGCACAACGTCAATAACGCCAGGCATTTTCTTGGCGGCTGCGCCGTCGAAGCTCTTGACCTTGCCGCCAATTACCGGGCATTGCTCAATCGATGCGTACACCATGCCGGGCATCTTGACGTCAATGCCGAATTCGGCCGTGCCGTTGACCTTGGCCGGGGTGTCCAGACGCTTGATCGATTTGCCGACAATGCGGAAATCTTTCGGGTCCTTAATGGCCACTTTTTCAGGAACCGGCAATTTGGCAGCGGCTGCGGCCAAGCTGCCGTAGGTGGCCTTCTTGCCGCCACCGGAGATGACACCGTTTTCGGCTTTTAGGGTAGTGCGATCAACGCCCCATTTGGTTGCGGCGGCTGAAATCAGCATTTCGCGAACCTGGGCACCACCGATCCGCAGCTTCTCGAAGCCTTCGCGAACCGAGGTCGAACCGCCGGTGATTTGAGCACCGAGCAGGGCGTTGGCATAGGCCGCACCGGGTGGTGCAATCGATACCTTGACCTTATTGATGTCGACGTTTAATTCCTCGGCGATCAACATGGGCATTGAGGTGTAGACACCCTGGCCCATTTCGGAGCGCGCCGAAATCAAAGTAATCGTGTTGTCATCGGCAATGTGCACCCAGGCGTTCGGGGTGTACACCGTGCCGGCTGCAAAGGCGTCCATCTTGGAGCCAGGCGCAACAAAGCCGAACATCAAGCCGCCGGAGGCCAGGCTGGAGGCTTTCAGGAAGCCGCGACGCGAATTGCTGGTCGTAGTTTGGTTGGTCATATTTAATCCTCCTTAAGCGCGGCGCATTTGGGTTGCGGCATCTTTGATGGCAGCCCGGATCCGCGGGTAGGTTCCACAACGACAGATATTGCCGCTCATGGCAGCATCGATATCAGCGTCGGAGGGGTTCTTGTTCTTCGCGAGCAAGGCGGCAGCGCTCATCAACTGGCCGGATTGGCAATAGCCGCACTGCGGTACGTCATGGGCGATCCAGGCTTTTTGCAGCGGATGGCTATTGTTCTTGCTCAGGCTTTCGATGGTTGCGATCTTCTTGCCGGCGGCCGCCGACAAGGGGGTCGAGCAGGAGCGGATCGGTGCGCCATCGAGATGTACGGTGCAAGCGCCGCACAGTGCTGCACCGCAACCAAACTTCGTGCCGGTCATTCCGAGTTCATCTCGAATCACCCACAAAAGGGGTGTGTCAGGCTCGGCGTTGGCACTGACCGCCTTGCCGTTAATCGTAAATTTTGTGGGCATGTATCCTCCAGATTAAACGTTATGATCGAAGCTTAACTTCCGCCTCAACAGCGCTTTGCAAAAAGAATTCGCAAGCAAGTCAAAAACACTGACCTGACTATTTTGCTCTATTTTTGAGAAGTTTTACTCATATGCCCAAACTTGTTGACTTCTACTTCGCCGTAGGCACCCCAACAATCGCTAGCGTGCGCCTGCAGACATCCTCAGAACGCGCTTATCCTGTTGTTAGGACACCGGGTTGGTAAGCTTGCGTACCATCCATCCCTGACCCTCCTGGAATGGTTGTCACAGGTTATCGGTAAAGCGTGAGCATTCAGCGAAGTTATCGCGCCTTATGCCCGAGTTGTGGCGCATCGGTTGAATTTAAATCGGCCGCCAGCCAGTTTGCGGTTTGTGAGTTCTGTCGCAGCACGCTGCGCCGCAGCGGTGAAGAACTGCAGCGAATCGGCCAGATGGCCGAGCTGTTTGAGGATCACAGCCCGCTGCAAATCGGCGTGCAAGGCACCATTGCTGCTGATCCAACGGCGGATTCGGCCCTGGCCGGCGGCTTCAGCGTGGTTGGCCGGCTGCAATATCGCTACCCCGACGGCGTTTGGAGCGAATGGCACCTGTTGCTGGTGGACGGCCAACGCGGCTGGCTGTCCGAGGACAATGGCAGTTATGCGCTGATGCGCGAACTCGGCGATCGTAGTGATCTGCCGGCCGCCGAAAGTTTCCAGGCGGGGCAAAGTGTGCGCCTTGAAGGGCGACCCTACCAAATTGCCAGTGTGATGCAGGCTGAGTTGATCGCGGCTGCCGGTGAGTTGCCGTTTGCGCCAGCCTTGAACCGCCCCTTCTGGCTGGTCGACGCGCGCAGTGCCGATGCCCGAATCATGTCGCTCGATTATTCGCTTGCCGAATCGCCAAGCACTGCGCGCGTGTACGTCGGGCACCCGACCACGCTCGGCGCCTTGGCCCTGTCTGGGCTGCGTGACGATAGCAGCAGGACTGTGTCCAGCAAGAATCTGTCCTGCCCGAATTGCGGCGTGGCGCTTGAGCTCAAACTCGACGGCAGCAAAAGCGTAACGTGCAACTCGTGCGCGGCACTGGTCGACTTGACCCGCAGTGAAGACGGTAAACCCGCCTTTACGCTGCAAAGCGCCCGATTCGCGTCGCCGATACCGCTTGGTAGCGAAGGCACGGTCGAAGGCGTCTTGTGGCAGGCGGTGGGGTTTGCGCGGCGCAGCGGACTCGACAACGAAGGCGAGCGATTCAGTTGGTCGGAAGTGCTGTTGTACAACCGCATCGAAGGCTTCGCGTTCGTGGTGCTCGCCAGTGATGGCGCGAGCGTGGTTCGCGCGGTGCAAGATGTTCCGAGCGGGCCGGCCTGGACCTCGCTGCGGTATCGCAATCGTCAATACAAGGGCGAACCTAATTACCAGTCGGTAGTTGATTATGTTGAGGGCGAGTTTTACTGGCAGGTGCGGATCGGCCAGAAAATGCGCAATGTTGACTACCGCTCGGACGATTTGATCCTGTCGCGTGAAGAAAGTTCGGCTAAGGATGCGCGCGAAGTGGTTTGGTCGCATGGCAAACGCTACCCAGTACCGGTACTCGCCAAAGCCTTCGGGCTAGCGGATCTTTCGCAGTTGCCGTACGGTGGCGGTGGTGAGCGAGCGGCGGCCGGCCAAGCACTGGATAACAACTCGGCCGGCGGCTCGCTGGTCAGTGGTGGACTCGCGGCTGGCGCGCTGGGCACTGCCGGAAACGCGGCTCCAACCAGTGGCAGTCTCGGTACCTGGATCGTGATCATTGTGGTGATTTTGTTGCTGATCTGGATCATTTCTGCGATCGACGGCTGTAGCGGCGGCGGCTCCGGCGGCTCCGGCCGGGGTTACTCGGGTGGATCGCACAAATGAACACGCCGCCCCAGAACACGCCGTCCCTGAACACTCCGTCCCCGAACACACCTGCCGCAAACGCCGCTGCAGCGAGCATCGAGCCGCAAGCGGGCGATCCGCGCGATGGCCGAACCGCCGAGTTTGCGTTGCTGCTGTCGGTGTTTGTGGTTGCCGCCTGCGGACTGGTCTATGAACTGATTGCCGGGGCGCTCGCGTCCTACTTGCTGGGCGACTCGGTGCTG
>JANORY010001006.1:0-1260 GCA_031415535.1 Burkholderiales bacterium
CCCGCTTTTTGATAAAGAACAAGCGCTCGACGAATTGCGCAGCTGCGGTCCGCGCGTCGTGGTGCAAGACACCGGTCAACGCGCTTTCAGCTTGCAACAGCGCGCCCAAAACGCCGCGCAAGTGCGCCAATGGGTCAACACGTTCCGCCACGCCGCCGTCGTTGTGAACCTTTCTTCGACTGCGGCGATTGACGGCGCGCTTTTCGACAAACCCGTCGTCAATCTCGATTTCGACCCCGAACCGGGCCAGTCGCGCCAGAGCTTTATCAAGGACATCAATCACTGTTGGACGCATTTCAAGCCCATTGCCGAATCAGGCGGCATGTGGCTGGTGAACGACTGCGCCGAGATGATCGAAGCCGTCAGAACCTATTTGCGTCAACCCGAACTGCATCGCGAGCAGCGGCGCTGGATGGCGGAATTCGTCGTGGGCCATCTCGATGGACAAGCGGGCGAACGCATGGCTGAAGCCGTGCTCGATTTTGCGCAACGCGCGCCGCGCGACCGGCGCGCCGAGACTGGCATGGCATGACTGCTCATTCCGTCGCGCCGATTTGCCAATGAGTGAAACCGCTTCAACCAACCGTTCGCACCTGCTGGCGATCTTGCCGCGCGGCGAAGCCATTCGAAACTTCGTCCACACGGGCGTGCTGGACGCGGTCGCGCGCGAGGCCGCTGTCTCGTTGCTTTCAATCGTGCCGAACGAAAACATCTGGCGCGAGTTAGCGCAACGCTTTTCTTCGGCCCACCGGCTCAACGAACGCCGCGATGCCTGGTGGATCAGATTCATCCGCGAAGAGTTGGATTTGGCGCACGGACGCTGGCTTTGGTCGCTGGCCGCGCAGGCGCGCTGGGAATGGCGCGAACAGGAAGCCGAGACCTGGCGGCAGGGCGCTCCCGGGAGCACGAATTGTGGCGGCGCCTTTGAGGAGCGGGATGAGATTCTCGTTCTCCGGGTGTGGATTGAAGCGCTCGAATTCCAGCAGGTACCCCTCCGGATCCTCGATCACGAACCCGTCGTGGGGGCGGCCCGGCCTCACCACCAGGGGCGAGCGTGGTTTGAGTCCCTTCGTCGCAAGATACGCATGCCAGTCCTCGAGCCGATCGGTGAGGAGCGCCAACGCGACCGACTTGGGCTCATCGGCTGTATGCATCCCTTTCGTCGCGTCGACCAGGGTGAGGTACGAGTCCGCGGTGATACGGAAGATGCGCGCCATCACGTAGTCGGCCACCAGCTCCATCCCAAGGGTCTCCCGGTAG
>JANORY010001007.1:0-1721 GCA_031415535.1 Burkholderiales bacterium
TCATGATACCGAATCATTTTATCGTCAATGGGTGACTCCTTAGGATCTGACGGTACACAACAATCGGTTTCTACGGCCATGGTAGTGCCATTTTCTGTCGCATGGTCGAGTTTACTCGGCAAATCCGAGCCGCTATGCAGCCGCATTTGCGAAATCGAGCACGACCCTGCCGAGGATTTTGCCAGCCTTTAATTCATCGAGCGTTCGATTGGTTTCGGTGACCGCGCGCAACTCAAGCGGTGGTGCCTTCAGCTTGCCGGTCTTGGCCAGCGCAACGATCTCGCGCAATTCCTGCAGATTGCCGACATACGAGCCGACCACGCCAATGGCGCGCTGGGCGATTGGCGGCAAGGCCAAGGTAATCTCGCCACCGAACAGGCCGCACAGAATGTACTGGCCGCCCTTGCGCAACACGGCGACGCCGAGATTGGCGGTGGCCGGCATGCCGACGAAATCGATCGCTGCGGCCACCATGCCGCCGGCAATTTTGCTGATTTGAGCTGCCGCGTCAGCATCGCTCGTGTTGACAACTTGCGCGGCACCCATTGCCCTGGCCTTGTCCAATTTTGAGGCGTCAATATCGCAGGCAATGACATTGGGTATGCCAAGCGCGGCCAAGGTCGAGAGCGCGATCAGCCCTAATCCACCACAGCCCAGCACGACGATCCAGTCGCTGGCCGCCAGCTTCGGCAGTTTGCGGATGGCGCTGTAGGTGGTCAGGCCCGAGCAGGCCAAGGTGGCCGCGAATGACGGGTCGATGCCGTCAGCGTCAACCAGATATTTCGCGTCGGGTATCAGCAGATGCGTCGAGTAAGCGCCTGGTTTGTTCACGCCCAGGAATCGATTGGACAGGCAGTAGTTATCCTGACCCGCCAGACAGACGCCACATTTTCCGCATCCAATCCACGGATAGACGATGTAACTGTTGCCCTTGTTGACCCCTTTCGCATCGGGCCCGAGGGCCTCGACGCGACCATAGGGCTCATGGCCGGGCGTGAACGGCGGCACACAACCGCGATCTTTTACATAAAAACGCTTGCCGCCGCCCAGATCGAAATAACCGTCCCAGATATGCAGGTCGCTGTGGCAGACCCCCGAATGGGTGACCCGCACGAGGACTTCCGTTCCAGTGGGCACCGGCGTTTGACGCAAAACCATTTGCAGCGGTTTGCCGTGTTCGACGATTTCGTAGTTTTGCATGATGGTGGTGATTGAGAAAGGGTTGAAGGGGGCAGCGGGGCTTTGAATTGACCGCCCTGCATGCTAACTCGCGGCGCAGGCACCCTTGGCCGTTTAGTGTTCGATCCGTCCATGACCATTGAAACTGACCTGCCGGCTGGACAGAGTTTGGATGCCGGTCGACCCTGCCGATGGATGAATTTACTAAAATTAGTAGAGTTAAATACAAATTTGTAGTAATGATTGCAGTATGTTGATTCCAAACCCCCTAAACGTTCTGACCGATTGGTCACTGTTGATCCTGTCGCTGCCCAGCCAAAGTGCCACCGCTCGAATGCGAATTTGGCGTGCCCTCAAGCTGCTCGGGTGCGCGGCCTTGCGCGATGGTGCTTACTTATTGCCGGGTGGCGCGGCGCATCGGAACGCCCTGACCGAACAAGCCAACGAATGTCAGCGCGAAGGCGGTACTGCTTGGGTCATGGCGGTTCGAGGCGGCACATCGGACGATCCAGGGGCTTATCCGATCCTGTTTGATCGAACCG
>JANORY010001008.1:0-2231 GCA_031415535.1 Burkholderiales bacterium
CCTCCAGACCGGCGCCGAAGGTGCAGTACCCCAAAAACTCTCAGGCAAAAGGACTACTGACATTCTGGCACTCTGGAGGCTTGTTAACCCCCGCCAGTCTCTCCCACTGCAAACATTGGCAGGCGAATGTTCCGTTTTTCGGATCGTTGTGTCAAATTGGAACTCTTTACGGTGGGACTCTTCACAGTGTCGTCGTAGAGAACAATGGCCGTACGCGCAGAGGTATCGACCACAACAGTCATGGCATACCATCATCGGTATACAAATCATCTTGACTGCGAGCAACACTTAAGCCAACGCGAGTCGTGGCTTTCGCGAGTTCTCTTGACTTTTGAATCACTAGCTTGCGACTTTCCGAACTTGAAATCGACGTTACGGCGACCAATTTCACAACGGCGTGGCCGTACCGCGTCAAAATAATTTCTTCGCCTGCTTCGGCGCGACGTACCAGCTCGGTCAATCGGGATTTCGCCTCAGTGACGCAGACCAACATTACCGGAACCTTGATGTCATAAGATACGGTTTGAAGTTTAAGCGCTTTAGTTCTACGGGATCAATGTCGCCCAGGGACTTATCAACGAAACGCCGGTTAGCGTGAAGTCGGGCAGATTTCGAGTCACTACTGTCATGCCGTGAACAAGCGCGGTGGCGGCAATCAATGCGTCGCGCTCTGCGCGGGGGTCGGGCACATGCAAGTGAGCGCAGCTTTACGCAGTTCGGCAACGACATTGGTATCAAGCAGGAACATCAGGAAAAATCGGCTGGCCGGATGCCGATATTGACCCGAGGCGGATCGAACTCAAGGTCGTCAATACCAGGCATAGCGAGCGCGTCTGCGATATTTCGAAACCCGCCTGTAATACGCTGATATTCCTCGATGCTGAGCAGGACATGGGCAGGCTTACCCCGGTCGGTGATGAATACCGGCCCCTCAGACGCTGCCTTCTTGGCGCGACTGGTGTCTTGATTGAATTCCCGGCTCGACAGTGTGGTGATCGGCATAGTCGGTACCTTGAGTTTGACAACTTCAACGAAAAGTGGAAGCGGTACTACAGTTAAGTTCGTTCGTCAAGCTCAGAGGCAAACACGCCGGTGATTGCGATCGAAGGCAGGTGCTGCGTCGTTCAACCTAGAAAATTCAGATTTTGAGTGATCACTGAGTTCGAGAATCCTGGTTTGCCACCAGGCGCGGTTGACGGTAGTCAAGCGCGAAAACACTGATCGATCTTCGCGTCGATGGCGACACCCTATATCTCGCGCAGGCGTTGAGATAAACTAATTTAATGTTCAGTATCAAGTATTCCGAAGAAGACGATATCCTTGTTCTTCGTTTGTCAGAGAAACCTATTGTGCGCGAGCGTTCACAAGACTGGAACACACATGTTAGTTACGCGGCCGACGGCTCGGCGGTAGAAGTGGTCGTTCTTGACGCGAAAGTGAATGGTGCCATTCCTTTGAATGTCTTGCACCGCGAAGTCGCGTAGAGCTCTCAAGTCCAATGTCGCGGGCGGGAATTTTCAATGGTTCGGGAGTCCAGTCGAGTTCCAATCGGATGTTTCCGGCAATGACAGGCACCGTGAATCCGCACTGACTATCTCCCTGTTGTTTAGGAAGACGCGTCATTCGTCTAATGTTTTGCGGTCGTAATCAAAACCAATCCCGCACTCGCGCAAGCAAATGCCAGTGCATGAGCCAGGCTGAAGACCTCATTGAGCCAGACCACGCCGACCACGCAGGCTGCCAGTGGCAAGGCAATTGTGAACACGCCGCTGTGGCTGGCGGGAACCGACTTGAGGCCGCTCAGCCAGAGCCAGGTTGAGATCATGCTGGCTGACACCGAATAAAAAATCAACAATAGCCAGGTGTTGGCGGATAAGGCGCTGAAATCGAAGCTGCGGGCCTGCCAGAGGCCGAACGGCAACATGAGCGCCAGGCCGATAACATTGATGAGCGCAGATATTCGTTTGGCCGACAGCAAGGGCGTCAGTTTTTTGCCCAGAATGACATAGGTCGCTTCACACCAGACGCAGGCAAATATCAGCAGATTGCCGGTCAGGCTATCGCCAGGGGTCGCGACGCCGCCTTGGGTTCCGGCAACGCCCTGTATTCCTGCACCACCGTCCATTCCAGCACTGCGCAGAATCGTCAGCGCACTGATACCCAGAATCGCCAATCCGACCGCCAGCCAGACGCGCCGATCGAGGCGTTCGCGCAGGAATAGCCAGGACAGA
>JANORY010001009.1:0-3015 GCA_031415535.1 Burkholderiales bacterium
CTTGGGTTTATTGGCTGACGCGCAGCCACCGTGAGTTCAAGCAAGACGATCGGGCAACGCATTTGTTTCAGACCATCGCCGGTCAATGGCATTTTTATGGTCATCTGGCGGCCGACGAACTCGGATTAAGCATTGACCCGCCCGAGGCACCAACGGCCTTTACCGAGACCGAATTGGCCGAGGCCAGCAACCATCCAGCATTTGAGCGCGCTCGAAAGTTCTACGCGCTGGGTTATCGGGCTGACGGCAACCGGGAATGGAATTTTGCCCTGCGCGGCATGTCCGATCGGCAGTTGTTAGCGGCAGCCGACCTGGCGTGCAAGGCATCAATTCTCGATCGCTGCGTCAACACGGCGGACCGCACCCGATACGAACACAGTCTGGCGTTGCGGTTCTTGACGCCGTTTCGCGAACGCATGACGGTATTCGCCAAGGAGCAAGGTCTGGATCCGGCCTGGGTGTACGGCCTGATTCGCCAGGAATCGCGTTTTCTATACGACGCAAGGTCGCACGCCGGCGCCCAGGGCCTGATGCAGATCATGCCGAAGACCGGCAGTTGGATTGCGCGACAGCTCGGTTTCAGCGGCTTTACGATCCGCGACCTGAATGACATCGATACCAATCTGCGCTTTGGGACGTTTTATTTGCGCGATGTCGCCAATCGCCTTGAGCAGTCCGAAGTCATGGCATCAGCCGCCTACAACGCCGGTCCCGGCCGGCCGGCCCGCTGGCGCGGGGCACTGAACAGTACCATGGACGGAGCCGCGTTCGCGGAGATCATTCCGTTCAACGAAACCCGCGATTACGTCAAGAAGGTCATGTGGAATGCCACCTGGTACGCCACACTGTTCAGCGGCAAGCCGCAATCACTGAAGCAACGACTGGGACAAATCGGACCTAAAATGGACAAGCTGACTCGACAGGCTGCCGCCGACGCCGACTAGGGCCTCTCTCTCTCTCTCTCTCTCTCTCTGTTCACAAATCATGAATGAATCATTACCCCATCTGAGCGAACACCAGTTGGTCCTGCGAGTCACACCCATGCCCGCCGATCTGAACAGCAACGGCGATGTATTCGGCGGTTGGGTCATGGCACAAGTCGATATCGCCGGTGGGGTGCTTGCTTCGCGCCGAGCGATGGGCCGCGTAGTGACCGTTGCGGTCAACAGTTTTCTGTTCAAGCAGCCGATTTCAGTCGGTGACGTCGTCTCCTTTTATGGCCGAGTCACACGAGTAGGCCGGACCTCTATTTCGGTGCACATTGAAGTGATCGCCGAACGCGATCCCGCCAACTTGCATGTCGTCAAAGTAACTGAAGCTACGTTGACCTATGTCGCCATCGAACGCAGCGGCAACAAACGGCCAGTGCCCGGCGAAGTGACGTAAGGTTATTCGGCACATTGTCCGTTCAATGTACTGCCTCTGTTCAGTTCACTGCCTGTTCACCCCATTGCGCCGTCGCTGCTGAGGCGCGCAACTCATAGAACGCCAGCACCGGGCTGCGCACCGGCAAGGGTGTGAAGCTGGCGAATCCGGCCTGCATCGCCAGTTCCTGGGCACGTTTCGGCCCCCAACAAGCGCCCAGCCCAGGGCCGCCTTGCGACAGTGATTGCGGTACACAATGCAGGCAGCTCATGCCGTAGAGCAATTTGCCAAATGCAGTACGATTATTGTTGAGCTCATGATCCATTCGTGGCTCGACCATCAGATAACTGCCCCCGGGTGCCAAACACTCGCGAATCCGACGCAGCACGGCCAGTGGCTCCGGCAGATCGTGAATGACATCGAAGGTGCTGATCAAATCATAGCCAGGCGCGGACTCGATATCCTGCGCCCGCCCTTGCGTGAATTGAATCCGCCCAGCCAGGCCGGCCTGCTCGGCGTAATTCTTGGCAATTGCGATCGAGCGCGCATCGAAATCAAGCGCTTCTATCCGGGCCGTCGGGTAGGCTTTCGCCAGAGTCATCGCCACTACACCCGTGCCACAACCAATGTCGATGGCACGACCACCGGCCTGCAGTTTCGCAACGATATGCGGCATGGTCGGCAACCAGGTTCGGGTCAGACGATTTTCATAAACCGGCCGATTCATCTGCTCCAACGCCACCGGCAATCCCTCGCCAAACTCGGCAAACGTAATGCCCGAACCCTTCTCGAACGCTTGCACGAGTCGCGGCACCATAGACATCAACCCAGGCAGGCCGGTAAACAGGCCGCCCAGGTAAAACTCGGTTGAGTCATCGGTCAGAAACAAGGCATGTTCATCCGGGAAAGTGAAGGTATGGGCGACGGGGTCATGTTCGACATAAGCGTTGCAGACCATGGCACCCAACCACTCTTCGACATAACGCGCGTGAATGCCGGTCTTGGCGACCAGTTGCTCGGCAGTCATGGCACCAGAGCCTGCCATGGCTTTGAACAATCCAGTCTGCTGACCGACCAGCACCAGACCGGCGGCCAGCGCAGTGCCAACATCACCGACCACCTTTTGCATGAACTGCTGCGAACGTTCCTTATCCACCGCTACTCCCGTTTAATCGCTTGCGCCAAGCCGTTCTGAATCGAGGCCAGACTATCGAGTTATCATAAACTGTCCGATTTTGTCCGGCCATGTGGTTCCACCGAATGTTCAAACAAATACTGATCCTTGTGCTGTTCTGTGTTGGCACGGCCATCACTAAGCTTGGGCTCGCTGCCGAGTACGACCCGAGCCGCGCGCCTAACCCGGCGATCCGAATGATCGATCTCAGTTTCGGCGATCCGGCGCGATCACGCGAACTACCGATCCGTGTTTACCTGCCTGAATCGAAAGCAGCCGCACCGGTTATTTTGTTCAGCCACGGACTGGGCGGCAGTCGCGAAGGCAGCGCGTTTCTGGGTCGCCATTGGGCGGTCAACGGATATCTGGCGGTGTTCATGCAACACCCAGGCAGTGACGATCTGATCTGGAAAGACCTGCCGCAGGCGCAACGAATGCAAGCACTGCGGCAGGCGGCGAGCCTGGAGAATTTTATG
>JANORY010001010.1:0-1020 GCA_031415535.1 Burkholderiales bacterium
CAGCTCCTGGCAGCCGTCGCTGCCGACAGCGCGTCAGCAGTTGCCGATTTAAGATTGTTTTTCGCGAGGAATAAGTTATGAAACTGCATCGTTTTGGCAAGACCGATTTGCAAGTCTCCACGCTGTGCTTCGGTGGCAATGTGTTTGGCTGGACCGTCGACGAGGCGCAGTCTTTCGCGCTATTGGATGCCTTCGTTGCGGCCGGCGGCAACTTTATCGATACCGCCGATGTCTACTCGCGCTGGGTACCCGGACACCGGGGTGGCGAATCGGAGACCGTGATCGGCGACTGGCTAGCAGCCAGGCCTGGAATGCGCGCGAAGCTTGTGATCGCGACCAAAGTGGGCATGGAGTTGGCGGCCGATCGCAAGGGCCTGTCCGCCTCGTGGATTGCGCGCGCCGTCGAAGACTCGTTGCGCCGATTGCGGTGTGAGGTCATTGATGTGTATCAATCGCATACCGATGACGCCACGGTCGCCTTCGAAGAAACGCTTGGTGCCTATGACCGCCTGATTCGCGCCGGCAAGCTGCGTTATGTGGGCGCGTCAAACTACTCAGCCGCGCGGCTGTCGGAGTCGCTGGCGGTGTCGCGTGCCAACGGTCTGCCTGAGTATGTCAGTCTGCAACCCCTGTTCAATCTCTATGACCGTGAGGTATTCGAGCGAGAGCTGCAGCCTTTGTGCGTACGCGAAGGTATTGCCGTGATTAATTTCTATGCGCTGGCGGCAGGCTTTCTGACTGGTAAATATCGCGATGTCAGCGACGCCGGCAAGAGTCCGCGCGGCCAAGGTGTTGCCAAGAAGTACCTCAACCCGCGCGGTCTGCGAATTCTGGCGGCGCTCGATACCGTGGCCCGCGAGCAGAACGCCAAACCGGGGCAAATCGCAATTGCCTGGTTGCTGCATCAGTCAGCGGTCACCTCGCCAATCGCCAGCGCAACCTCGCTTGCGCAACTGGCCGAGTTGGTTGCGGCCAGCGAACTAAAATTGAATGACGAGCAGTTGCGCCTGCTCAGATCGG
>JANORY010001011.1:0-4922 GCA_031415535.1 Burkholderiales bacterium
CACGCGCCCAGTTAATTGAGTTGACGGTACCAATGGCGTAGCGCCGCTTGAACGCCAGATCGTTCGAAACCGCCTTGACCATGTCCTGGCAATCGTCGAAAACGCCCTGCACGGCAATGTTGAAAATATTATGGTCGCGCAATGAGTACATCTGCGCCTGCTGGAATTTACTCATGCGTCCGGCGGGCGATAACATGAACACCCGGACACCGGCCTTGCCACGCAGCGCGTACTCGGCAGCACTGCCGGTATCGCCGGAGGTGGCGCCGAGAATATTCAGATGGCGGCCCTGGCGCGCCAGCGTAAATTCGAACAGGTTACCCAGCAACTGCATGGCCAGATCTTTAAACGCCAAGGTTGGCCCATTCGATAAATGCTGCAGGTGCAGTTGATCGTCAAGCGTGCTCAGCGGGGTAATGTCGGCCGATCCAAATACCGCCGCCGTATAGGTCTGGTCAATCAAACGGCGCAACGCGACGGCGTCAATGTCATCACAAAAACGCGACAGGATTTCGAACGCCAGTTGCGGGTAGGTCAGCGCGCGCCAGGCGTTGAGCGTCGCCGGATCGATCGTCGGATAGTGCACTGGCACGGCAAGACCACCGTCCGGTGCCAGGCCTGCCAGCAAAATATCACTGAATCGGCCGAGTGGCGTAGCACTGCGCGTTGACTGATAGTTCACGGCTCTTTACCCATCACTGACATGGACAGGCTAGCTCAGTTCTTCGAGGCGGATCAGCGTGACGTTTGACAACACGGTTGGCAATGCTTCAATTCGCGCCACCGCCGCACGCAAATGGCCCTCAACCGTTTGATGGGTCAGCAGGACAATGTCGGTCTGCGCTTCACCTTCGGGGGGTTCAGGTTGCAGCATGGCATCAATTGAAATTCGCCCGTCAGCCAGAATGCGGGTAACGTCGGCCAGTACACCGGGTTCGTCGGCGACTTTCATGCGCAGGTAGTAAGCGGTCTCTACTTGATCCATCGGCAAGATGGACACATCGCTGAACGAATCGGCCTGAAAGGCCAGATGCGGCACCCGATTCGAGGGGTCAGTGGCGAGCATTCGGGCGACATCGACGAGATCGGCAATGACGGCGCTGGCGGTGGGTTCGGAACCGGCACCCTTGCCGTAATACATCGTGTGGCCGACCGCATCACCCTTGACCCAGACCGCGTTCATGGCGCCCTCGACATTGGCAATCAGGCGTTTTGCCGGAATCAAGGTCGGATGCACCCGCAACTCAATGCCCTTCAACTGGCCGGCGTCGAAGCGGCGCTTGGTAATGCCGAGCAATTTGATCCGGTAGCCGAGCTGCTCGGCATAACGGATATCTTCGCTTTGAAGTTTAGTGATGCCCTCGACATAAGCGCGTTCGAATTGCATCGGAATACCGAAGGCAATCGACGCCAGGATGGTCGCCTTGTGGGCAGCGTCGATACCTTCAATGTCGAAGGTCGGATCGGCCTCGGCATAACCCAACTTCTGGGCCTGCTTCAAGGCGGTATCAAAACTCAGGCCTTTTTCACGCATCTCGGACAGAATGAAGTTGGTCGTGCCATTGATGATGCCGGCAATCCATTCGATCCGATTGGCGGTCAGGCCCTCGCGCAGCGCCTTGATAATCGGAATGCCGCCGGCGACGGCCGCTTCGAACGCAACCATCACGCCATGCTGGCGTGCCGCCGCAAAAATTTCGTTGCCGTGCACCGCCAGCAGCGCCTTGTTCGCGGTGACCACATGTTTGCCGGAGGAGATTGCCTTCAGTACCAGTTCTTTAGCAATGCCATAACCGCCGATCAACTCAACAATCACATCGATCGACGGATCTTGCACCAATGCAAATGCGTCAGTCAGCACCCGCGCAGAATCGCCGACCAAGGTTTTGGCGCGCGCCTGATCGAGATCAGCCACCGCCGCGATTTGAATCGGCCGACCGGCACGCCGCTGGATTTCATCCTGGTTGCGAACCAGCACCTGCCAGACGCCACTACCAACCGTACCAATACCGGCCAGACCTACCTGCAAGGGCTTCATGTGCGGTGACGCTTTTGGTATTGATCAAGAAATTTCGCGATCCGGCCAATCGCTTCGCCGAGATCGTCGACGTTCGGCAAGAACACGATCCGCAGATGATCCGGCCGAGGCCAGTTAAAACCGGTGCCCTGCACGACCAGCACCTGTTGTTCTTGCAACAGCTCAAGAATGAATTGCTGGTCATCCTGGATTGGATACATCTTCGGATCGAGTTTTGGAAACAGATACAACGCAGCTTTCGGCTTGACGCAGGATACGCCCGGAATCTGATTGATCAGCTCCCAGGCCAGATCGCGTTGCCGGCGCAAGCGGCCACCGGGGCCGATCAGATCGTTGATACTCTGGTATCCACCAAGTGCTGTTTGAATGGCGTACTGACCGGGCACGTTGGCACACAAGCGCATCGAGGCCAAGATGCCCAAGCCTTCGAGATAATCTGCGGCATGGCGTTTCTCGCCTGAAATAGCCATCCAGCCGGCACGATAACCACAGGCACGATAGTTCTTCGACAGACCATTCATCGTGACAAACAGGACGTCATCGGCGAGCGCGGCAATCGAGGTGTGCGAGGCACCGTCGTACAACATCTTGTCGTAAATTTCGTCGGAAAACACGATCAACTGATGTTCGCGCGCCAACTCAATGATTTGCCGCAACACGCTATCGGGATACAGCGCACCGGTTGGATTATTGGGATTAATCACCACCAGCGCGCGAGTTCGATCGGTGATCTTGCTGCGCATATCCTCGATGTCCGGCAGCCAGTCGGACTGTTCATCACAAATGTAATGGCGCGCTCGCCCGCCCGACAAGGCAATGGCGGCGGTCCACAGCGGGTAGTCCGGTGCCGGCACCAGAACTTCATCGCCATTGTTCAACAAGCCCTGCATCGACATGACGATCAGTTCGGACACGCCATTGCCGACAAAAATATCGTCCAGCTCGACGCCGCGGATGTTCTTGAGCTGCGTGTAATGCATGATCGCCTTGCGGGCAGAGAACAAGCCGCGCGAGTCTGAGTAACCGGAGGCATTACCCAGATTCACAATGACATCATGCCGAACTTCGTCCGGTGCCTCAAAGCCAAACGGCGCCAGATTACCAATGTTAAGCTTGATAATGCGCTGGCCTTCTTCCTCCATCCGCTTGGCCTGGGCCATGACCGGGCCGCGAATGTCATAACAGACGTCAGCCAGCTTGTCAGATTTCGCAATCGGATTCAAAAGTTTAAAGGCCGCTTGGGTACTGACGGGCAAATCAACAGGTGCGTTCATTAGTGCATTCAGGGTTACAGAGGCTTTAAGTTGCAAGCCGAACAAAGTGATATCGTAGCATTTGCCATTGAGATACTTATCGATGAAACTTCACGCCGACACAATACAGAGTTTGAATACGGTGACCGGCTATGACGAGCGCCATATCGAAATCAATGCCCAGCGGCATGAACATTCCATCTTGCTGATGCCCAGTGGCGCTGTATCAAGTTGGCCGGTGAGTGGATTCTCGCAGTTGAGCGCACTTCACTTTCGGGCAATACTCGGGCAAAAGCCCGAGCTGGTCATTTTGGGCACTGGCCCGCGCCAACGCTTTGCCCACCCGAAGCTCTGGTCGGAACTCGCGCAGGCGCGGATCGGGGTCGAGTTTATGGATACCGGCGCGGCGTGTCGAACCTACAACATCCTGATGACCGAAGGTCGGCTAGTGCTGGCCGCATTGATCATTGAGTCCGATGCCGCCGCAGCTCCGGTCTGATCAAGCGGAAGTCTTAATTTGCCTGTGGTATTGTCGCTTTTTTTACCGGAAGAGGACGTCGTGAGCTTCACCGTAGGATCCAAATTGCCCGAGCTGCGTGCCAGTGCGCTCAGCGGCGAATTTAAACGCTCGAAGTTTGCGGGCAAAAATCTGGTGCTTTATTTTTATCCGAAAGACAACACGCCGGGCTGCAGCGTCCAGGCGGCAGATTTCCGGGATCACCATCAGACCTTCGTCAAATTGAACACAACAGTGGTTGGGGTTTCGCGCGACAGCCTGAAATCACATGAGAACTTCAAGACCAAGTTTGACTTGCCCTTTGATCTGATCTCGGATGCGGACGAAACCCTATGCGCGCAGTTCGCGGTCATGAAAATGAAGAATATGTACGGTAAGCAGGTCCGTGGAATCGAGCGTTCCACCTTCGTGATTGATGGCAGCGGTACGCTCATTCACGAGTGGCGCGGCCTGAAAGTGCCCGGCCACGTTGCCGAAGTTTTAGCCTATGTAAAGACCCTCTGAAGATGCCCTTACCCAAACCGCCGAATCGTCCCGCCACCCTGCTCGATCTCGCCAGCGCCGTCAAGGCTCGGGCCACGCGCCTCACCGTGGCACCGAAAAGTGCGCCGGCGTCAGCTCCGGCGCAAGCCGATGTTGAATCGTTTACGCTTGTACCGAACCCGAACGCCGGGGCCGGTGCAGCGCTGCCGGGATCGGGCCGATCCAAACTGCCCGCTACTGAACCGCAAGCAGGCCAGGCGAACTCTGCGCACACGGGTGCCGTGAAGACTGGCGCTGTAAAGTCCGGCGTTACAAAGCCCGGTGACGTAATGACTGGCACTGAGAAATCGAGCGCAGTCAGGCAAGCCCCGGTCGGGCGAGTCAACAAACTGGCTACACAGGCCGCAGTAAACAATGCACTGCCCGGAATAGCGCCCAAATCTGCCGCTGTGACGAGTTTATCCAGGACGCGAATCCACCGGGCGGCGGATCAGGTACCGAAACTCTTCGTGCTCGACACGAACGTTCTGATGCACGACCCGTCAAGCTTGTTTCGATTCGCCGAGCACGATGTTTATTTGCCGATGATGACCCTGGAGGAACTCGACGATCACAAGCGCGGCATGTCCGA
>JANORY010001012.1:0-3814 GCA_031415535.1 Burkholderiales bacterium
TGCGCGGCGGTCGCGCACGATTCCGCGGCTTTCTGAAGCTTGGTGTGCGCGGCGAGTGAATAGAGAGCCGCGAAGGAGCTCAGACCCAGGCAAGTGCCGATACCGGCGGAAATTGGGCCGGTAATGCCACCCAATGATCACCCGCGTCCGGGCTAATCCAGGCCGCGCCGGTAGTCGTCGCCAGCGCGAGCGATCGGGCATCGCCATGGACGGCCAGCGCATGCCGATAAACCAATTGCCAAGCCTGCTGCTGCGGCAGCCCGTCTCTCAATACTTCAAAGCTTTTTCCCGCGTCGTCGGTGCGCAACACGCATAATGCACCGTCGATGGCATAGCGGTGGGTATCGGCCACGGCCGGCACATACCATGCACGTGCCGGGTTGTTTGGGTCGGCGGCCACCGCAAAACCGAAGCCGACGCCAAAGCCCGCAGGCGGTGCTAACGCCTGCCAGTCGACACCGCTGTTCTCGCTTCGAAACATACCGCAGTGGTGTTGCATCCACATGACTTCGGGCTGGACCTTGCAGCCGCTGATCGAATGCGGATCCTGGCTGTTCAGATCGGCCGCGAGCTCTTCCGGGACGTAGCTGGCGGTTTGTCCTTTGCCAATCAAGGTCCACTGCTGGCCGGCATCAAAACTTTGCCAGACGCCGCCGCAAGAAACCGCCACCGTGAGGTGCTGGCTATCGCGCGGATTGACCAGAATTGAATGGATGCCGGCCTGATCGTAGCCACCGCCGAACCACTTCAGTCGACGCTCGTCGTGCCAAAGCGAATCGATCAGTTGCCAGGATAAGCCGCCATCCGCCGAACGGAACAATCCGGCCGGTATGCAGCCCGCCCATAGAACGTCTTTTTGATCAGCACCACCGGCGGCCAAGGTCCAGATGGTATCGACACTCCAGGGCGTGGCGTCGCTCGCCAGGGAACCTTGCGTCGGTTTGACTGGAAATGCTGGTGCGGCAAGATCGATCCATTGAGCGCCTCGATCAGATGATTTCTTCAGCTTGATGCCGAAATGACCGAGCCGCAAGGCGACATACCAGTCACCTTGGCGCGGATCAACCAACACAAAACTGAGCGGCTCGCCGGCAAAGAGCGGCGCGCTGATGCGGGGCTGTGTCGTTGCATTGTCAACCACAAACAGCCCCTTGCGAGTGGCCAGCAACAGCGTGTTGGAGTTCATCGGAACCTCGGTTGATAAGCGTGCGATTTGATCTTGGCGGCGAGTGTGGTGATTGTCACTAGCCGCCTGACAGCGCTTGCGCGATATCGATCCGGTCGCCCGCCGACAAAGGCACGGTCAGGTCATTGCGCGTACGCCACAAAAGGTTATTGATAAATACCGCGACATGTTTGCGAATGTCGCCCTGATCGTCAAGTACATAGTGTCTGAGTGCCGGTGCCGCGATGAACGCGGCGTTGAGCGCCTGCGCCAGGGTGGCGGCCGCAACCTGCTGATCCGGACAGCGTACATGGCGCTGCAAAGTCGCTGCGAATCTTACGGATACGAGGCCAGGGGGCACGGCGTTGGGCTGGGCTGGTGAGCACAAGAGTGCGGCCTAGTTTGGATAGTTCGGATCGGTGCACGGGGGTGCAGATGACCAAGCTCGAAAGTCTAGCTCACACAAATGGCTTTTGGCAACGCTGTTGGCGATCTGCTAAGCTCGAATGCAATTGGCTTTAATCGACCGCGCTGACTCATCGCACTGTGAACATGAACCTGGAAAACCCTTTAGACCCCGTAAATGTGATTCAAACCCGAGAGGTCGTCATCATGGGCGGCGGCTTGGCGGGTTTGACGCTCGCGCTGCAACTGAAGCGCCGTCATCCGGACCTGGATATCCAGGTCATTGAGCGGCGCGCGCATCCGGTACCGCATGCGGCGCACAAGATCGGTGAATCTTCGGTGGAAATCGCTGCGCATTATTTTTCTGAAGTGCTCGGTTTGAAGGAAATGCTGAAAGAGCAGCAACTTAAAAAGTTCGGTTTCAGATTCTTCTTTTCCGATGGCAAGTCCGATCTGGCCGCCGTGACCGAACTGGGCGCGAGCACGTTTTTGCCGACCAGTTCGTGGCAAATCGATCGCGGTATTTTTGAGAATTCGCTCGGCAAACTGGTTCGCGAATCGGGCGTGCGATTTTCAGATTCGGCGATGATCCGCGAATTCACGGTGGCGTCGGAAAACCAAGCCCACCAGGTGGTTTTCGAGCAGGCCGGCGTGCGTCATGAATTGCATACGCGCTGGCTGATCGATGCCACCGGTCGCGCCGGCTTGATCAAGCGCAAGCTCGATCTGGCCGATGGCAATGCTCATCAAGGCAACGCCGTCTGGTTTCGGATTTCGGAGCGAATCAATGTCGACGATTGGAGCGATGATGCCGAGTTTCTGTCGCGCTGCGATCCGCCGCATCGCTGGCTGTCGACCATTCATCTGGTCGGCGAAGGCTATTGGGTCTGGCTAATTCCGCTCGCCTCGGGTTCACATTCGGTCGGCATTGTCTGCGATCCGCAGTTGCATCCGATTGAGCGCATGAACACCTTTGAAGCGTCGATGCAGTGGCTGTCGGAACATCAGCCGAAGCTGCATTCGGTGCTCGACGGCAAACGCGACAAGTTGCAGGACTTCGCGTTCTTCAAGCAATTTTCCTACGGCTGCAAGAAAGTTTTTTCAGGCTCTGACCGATGGGCAATGACCGGCGAGGCCGGCGTATTTCTCGATCCGTTTTATTCGCCTGGCAGCGACTTTATTGCGTTTGCGAACACCTTCATCACCGAGATGGTGACCCAGGATCGCGCCAAGCGTCCGGTTGATATGTACGCCAGTATTTTCGAGCGTACCTACCTCGCACTTTATGCCGGTATGTTGCCGCTCTATTCAGGGCAATACGGTTTGTTTCGTGACGCTGAAATTATGCCGATCAAGGTGATCTGGGACTATACGTTTTACTGGGGCATCATGTGCCCCTTGTTCTTTCAGAACAAGCTGGTGGACATCGGTGCGATGGGGCGAATCACGCGCCGAATCGAAGCGGTACAGTTGATTAACGTAGCGGTACAGTCACTGTTGCGGCGCTGGGGCGAGCGCGGCATCAACGCCAATCCCCGGCGAATGATCGACCAGGCGAGCTTGCCCTGGTTTGCCGAACTGAATCGGGGTTTGACTGACAAGCTTGATAATCAGCAGTTTGATGCGCGGCTTGACCAGTCGGTTGCTCAGCTCAAGCAGCTTGCCGACGAAATCATGTCACGCGCTTTGGCAGCACAACCGGATCTGGATGTCAGCGAGGTCAGCAATCTGGTCGGGCGTGGCCAGTCGAGCGGCAAGGAACCGATGTTATTCGCGCTGGCCGCCTGAGTCTCCAGCGCGAGTTGCCGACCAGGGCAACAGCAACCTATGCGGCTGACTGATTGCCCCCGGTGACGAGCTTTTGCAATTCACCGGACTGATACATTTCGGTCATGATGTCCGAGCCGCCAATGAATTCGCCATTCATATAAAGCTGCGGTACGGTCGGCCAGTTCGAAAAATCCTTGACTGCCTGACGCACTTCGTCGTCCTCCAGTACGTTAACCGTAACCATGTTGTCGATGCCAACCGCCTTCAAGATCTGTATGGCGCGGCCTGAGAAGCCACACTGCGGAAATTGTGCGGTGCCCTTCATGAACAGCACAACCGGATTGTCGGTAACAGTTTTTTGAATGAAATCTTTTGCTTCCATAGCTTTTCTGCACTTTCTAAGTTTTCTGTTCGTTCGAGGTTGGTTCGCATTAAACCGATTGCTCGTTCAATGTTCGTTCGAAAACGCGCCTC
>JANORY010001013.1:0-1249 GCA_031415535.1 Burkholderiales bacterium
GCCGAGCGGTCAGCTCCTGCGCTGAATCGCTGGGTGCTTCATCGAGCGCGTAGGCGGCAAAACCTAGCGGCTCGCGTTTTGGCGAAAGAATCGGATAGACCAGCAGATAGCTCGGCAACCACTCGCGCCAACCGTCCTGAAAATTGGCTGGAAAATCTTCTATTGCGACGAACTCAGGTTCACTTTGTTGACGGCGCACAATCTCCAGGCCGAGGCGTTTGAGCCAAATCGTGAACGGTGTATCTTCGCTGAGCTGCGCCAGTCCCGACACCATTCTGAGGCTCGGTTTTCGGCCTTGTATCGACCAGACAAAGCCCTGTCGATACGGGAACAACTGCCAGGTCTCATTGGCAATGCTGAAAATCAGTTCAGCGACCGTGCCAGCGGCACGCGCCCGTTCTTCAAGTATGGTGTAGTTGTGAAGCGGCGGACTGCCCAGGCTGGTCGCCATGACAAGATTACTGGGCCTGCGGGAATCGGGCGTTGCCACTCATGCCCGCCAGAAGTTCACTAAATGCACCGCTGACACGTCCTTCGATTTCAATCGATTGACTGGCCGCGTCGACCCGCCCGTTAACCGCCGAAACAACCGCCGGATAAGTCTTGCCGGTTTCGTCGATACGAATATCAAACTTGGCACCCGGTTTGAGCCATCCCAACCATTTCGAGGGCGCATTCAATTTAAGTTTCAGGGGACCTGAAGACACCAGATCGACCAGCGGCTGGCCGACATTGACGCCTTGAAACTGCCGAACATGCAGCTTCACAATACGCCCGGCGAAGGGCGCGGCAATCACACATTGACGCAGTTGTGCTTTGGAAAGATCGGTCTGCGCGCGCGCTTTCTCAACCGCCGCGGCGGCCAACGCCACTTCAACCTCACCGGCCGCGTTCAAGCCCTGCAGTCGTATCTTCGCTTCATGTTGCTCGCGTGCCGTGGTCTGCTCGGCCTGTGAGATCTTCAGACGTGCTTCGAGTTCGACGCAATCAAAGCTCACCAGTGCCGCCCCTTGGTTGACAGCAGCACCCAGATCGCCACCGAGGCGATTGATCTGGCCGACAATTTGCGACACCACGGTGGTCTCGCGTTGCGGAATCAGCAACACACGAATGACTGGCTCAACCGGTGCGACTGCGGCCGGACTTGGCGTGACGTTCGCCGAGGCAGCATTGGCGGCCGTGGCTGCGGGCTTGGCCGCTTGAGCATTGGCCGAGGGCAACCAGGACAGTGCTGTTGGGCGCAACAACT
>JANORY010001014.1:0-3351 GCA_031415535.1 Burkholderiales bacterium
CTTCCAGGAAGCGAAGTCTTCGTGGCGACGCGGCGGGTCGGCAAGGAACTGCTCAAACTGTTGTTTGCTGATGCGCAGCTTTTTACAGAAGTAGGCAAGATCAATCTGCAACTCGTGCGGATCGTAGAGCGGCTCCTCAAGTTTGACCAAGGCCTGTGCCCGGGTCATTTGACCGGAGACAATCAGGCTCGCCAAATGCGGACGGCGTTTATCGTATCCAAACTTCTTGGGCAAGTAGTAATTTTGAAAAAGCTTGGTGAACAAGGATTCGCCATGCTTGCGCCCATACGAGCGCCAGCCGATTGCCCGCTCGAGTTCGGCAATCGCAATGTCCTTGTTGTAGTTCAAGTAATCGAGCGGGCGCAATACCCGCATACCCTTCAGATACGGATAGCCGATGTAATAGTCGAAAAAGCTCACCAGGCTGTAGGTACTCAAGGGCCGCTCGCCATAGGCCCGGTGAATCGCTTTCAGATTGATCGCGTCCATCGCGCGGGCCTGCCTGGTCAGCGTAAAAATCGACTCGGTGGCGAGATTGGCGCCCGACAGGACATAACGAATGCCGTGTTTCATCGCAAAGTTATAGAGGCTCGCGAAAAACACATGATCTTGCGGAACGTCCTGATTTGGTACCCCTGCGCGCAAAAACGCCACTTGCAGGTCGCGCATTTCATCCCAATCAACGACATGGGTGTGCAGGTCATAGTTGCAGTGCTTGACGATCGCCTCAATATTGGCCACCGCCAACTCGGCGTTCCAACCGGCATCAACATGAACCACCAATGGCCGCAGATTCCAAGCGCGAGCTTTTAGTGCCAGGTAGGAGCTGTCAACCCCGCCGCTGAGTCCCAGAATGCAATCGTAATCACGGCCGCGCCCGGCGCGCTTGATATCCGCCAGCGTCTTGTCCCAGCGCCTCGCCCCTTCGTCGTTTGGAAACCAGCGCTGGCGCGTGACCTGTTCGAATTCAGTACAGTGATTACATTGGCCGTGTGCATCAAAGCTGATCTCGATATCGCTGGTGTCCATCACACAGCGCGAGCAGATCTGGTAGTTCCTAGCGGTCATTGTTCCGGCTCACGAACGATCACCCAGCGCGGTAATCCGCGATTTGTAGGCGGAGTGGCCCGACATCAGGGACGACGTGGCCTCGCGATCGGCGCTCGCTTCGGGCTCAATGCGTGCCGGCAGGCCTGATACCAAGCGGCCCAGCGCATCGAGCATTTGTTCGGCGCTTTTCTCACGTGTAAAGCGCGGTGCGGCCGCGAGCGCTGCCTTGCCCATCCGGGCACAATCGGCCGGTGAGTCGGCGAGCTTGCGAATCGCCGAGGCCAGCGCCGCAGGATCTTCGGCGGGCACCAGAACACCGGCCCCGGCGTTGCGCACAATCTCGGCACACTCGCCATCGGGCATGCTCATCAGGATCGGCAGACCCATCGCCATTGCTTCATAATTCTTCGACGATACGGTGTACAAAAATAGCGGCTCATCACGCGTCACGCTGAGCGAAAGGTCGAGCACACTCCAGATGCGTGGCATCATTTCTTTGGATTGGGCAGGGATCATCCGCACGTTGCTCAGACCGCGTTCACGAACTTTACGCTCGAGCGTTTTTCGTTGCGACCCCGGACCGGCAAACAACAGCACGATATCCGGCCGGTCCTTCAGTGCCTCGGCCGAAATCATGACCTTCTCCAAACCCGCCGCCATGCCCATAGTGCCCAAAAAACCAACCACAAATTTGCCGCGCAAATTGAACTGGTCCAGCAGAACTTCGTCTTTCGGACGAGGGCTGTACAAGAACTGATCGACACCATTGCGCACCAGAACAATTTTACCGGCCTCAATTTTTCGGGCCACCAGATCGTCCTTCAGACCTTGGGTGACGGCGACGATCAGATCGGCCGCTCGATACATCGCCAGCTCGAGGCGTTCCAGCATTCTGATGGTTGCGCCCTTGCGCATCACACCGACCGCGACAATCGCGCTGGGCCACAAATCTCGCAGCTCGAAAACCCACGGCAATTTGCGCACCCGCGAGACAAACCAACCCGCGACCGCGCAGAAGAACTGCGGCGAGGTTGACACCAAAACGTCAGGGCGAGGTTGAAACAACGCCGCCATGCCACCCGAGACCATGAACGACATATAGTCGAGCGTGCGCCTCAGAAAACCGTCGTTCGCAGTCATGTAAGACTTGACCCGAATGACCTTGATGCCGTCCTGTGTTTCCTTCGAATACCAGCGATTCCGATAGCCGTTCAGCAATTCACCTTCCGGAAAATTCGGCGCGGTCGTAATCACGGTGACTTCATGTCCGGCTTGCACCCATCGAATTGCATGCTCGTAGGTTCGCGACGCGGGCGCATTACGTTCGGGCGGAAAATTGTCGGAGAGGAACAGAATCTTCATCGACTTCAGGCGTGAACGATATAGAAGCGAGTGGTCGCACGATTCTCAGTGGTGTAGCGCAACTTCGTCTGATCCAGCACGGCATCAACCGTACGGTAGTCAAAGCCGAAATGAGTACCCCAAGCAGTTCGGTCTGCTGGACGGAACTCTGTGATGCGTCCGGCCAGGAGGCCTTTGAAGTAACGCCAGCGCGCGCCGGGTTCCCCAGTAAGTTCACGGACATCGTAACCCATGGCCATTTTCGTCAGAAATTTCGCAATTCCTATTGCACCGATCTCGATCGGTACGGTCATCAACAAGGTGCCGCCCGGGCGCAGCGCTCGGTGCATCAGCGCTAGAGCGTGCCGGATATCGCCCACATGTTCCAGTGTTTCAAGGCAAGTAGCAAAGTCAAATTTTTCGTCGAGTGTATCGATGTTCAAGTTCAAATACGAAAATTTAACGGCCTCGAAATCGCTTTGCGCCTTGGCCAGGTTATCGGCATTAAACTCAAAGCCGCGCGCCTCAGAAAACTGGTAACGCTTGGCCAGCAAATTCGTCAGATAGCCGTTACTGCAGCCGAAATCGGCATATCGTTTGCCTGACGCCTGGGTGACCTGCCGGTCGCAGGCCTGCAGCAGTGATCGCAGCCTGATTCGATGCGGCAGATTTCGAAGCCGTCCATCGCGGTAGGTTTGTGAATGATCAAGAGCCATTGAATTTTGGGAAACTAGCACCGCCGAATGGTTGTCAATATCAGATTGTCGAAATACATTACACAGCCGAAGTAAGGGATTGTGACTTCGTGCCGGCCCAGATCCAAGGTACTAAGTCACGCTACGCGGCATGACTGAAACCGATCGTGTCGCACCAGCACCCGGCGGCTTTTCAAAATCGTCCTCTGCAAGTACATTTGGGAACCATGACTTCGTCAATTCGTTTTTCGCTGATGTTCCTGCT
>JANORY010001015.1:0-5394 GCA_031415535.1 Burkholderiales bacterium
ACGCGAAGCGGCAGGTCTGGCGGCGCTCAAATACAAACTGTTACAAATGGCAGTTCGATATCATAGCAACATGAGAGCATCAACTCGGGTTTCCTTCTTGGTTTGCACGTCGCTGCTGTTGACGCCGCCTTTAACGTTCAACGCGCAGATCGTCAATGCGCAGACCGTCAATTCGCCGATTCTCGACCCAGGGCGCACAAGCCCGGCTGCCAACCTGCCGCGCTTGGGCGACGCCGGTGCCGAGGAACTGCCGCCGGGGACCGAGCGACGGATCGGCGAAGCGATCATGCGCGATTTGCGTCGCGAACGTGCGCTGCTCGACGACGTTGAATTAACCGACTATCTGAATCGTTTTGCGGCGACACTGACCGAGACCCCCGCAGCCCAAGGCTTCAGTTTCGAATTTTTCCTGGTCCGCGATACATCGATGAATGCGTTCGCGATGCCCGGCGGATTTATTGGCGTGCATACCGGCTTGATCACTGCATCGAGTAATGAATCCGAGCTGGCGTCAGTGTTGGCGCATGAAATCGGTCACGTGACACAACGGCATATTGCGCGGATGCTGGCTACCCAGCGGCAAAGTTCGGTACTGCAATTGGCGGCGCTGGTGCTGGGTGCGTTGGCGGCACGCTCGAATCCGCAAGCGGCGGTGGGACTCGCCACCTTGGGTGCCGGCGCGCAGCAGCAAATCATGTTGAGCTTCTCGCGTGATGCCGAACGCGAGGCCGATCGGGTGGGCATTGACATGCTCAGGGGTGCCGGTTTTGACCCGGTGGGCATGGTGGGCTTTTTTTCTCGCTTGCAGCAAGCGACTCGGGTCTATGAGGGCAATGCGCCCAGTTACTTGCGCACCCACCCGTTGACCTCCGAGCGCATCGCCGACATGCAGGCGCGCATTCGCGAGGAGCGCTATCGGCAGCGCCCGGATAGCCTCGAGTTCACGCTGGCACGCACTAAACTCAGCGCACTGTCTGATCTGAGTATCGACGGCCTGGCCGCCGCGCGAAGCCGCTTTGAGCGCCAGCTCAAGGAGCGCAACGCGCTCGATGAACGCGCCGGCATGTACGGGCTGGCCTTGGTAGCGCTCGCGCAACGTGACTTTGTCACTTCCGAAAAGTCGATTGCTGACCTTCGCAAGCGTCTTGCCAACGGCCATCCGTTTCTCGAGCGCCTGGCGGTCGAAGGCAAATTGGCGCGCGGCGATGCCGGCGCTGCCGTGCAGTTGGCCGATACCGCCTTGCAGCGTTTTCCGCAGGCGCGTGCCCTTAATCATTTGCGCGCCCAGGCGCTGATCGATCTGCGCGACTACGATCGCGCGGTGGCATTTCTGCAAGACCAACTGACTTTGTATCGTTCTGACACGACGCTGTGGCGCTTATTGGCGCAAGCCCAGGGCGCGCGCGGCCGTGCGGCCGACGCCCATCGCGCCTCTGCTGAAGAATATGCGCTGATCGGCGGTTGGCTGGCCGCGATCGACCAGTTACGTTTGGCGCAGCGTGTTGGCACGCTCGATTTTTATGCGGCCTCGCAAGTCGACTCGCGGGTTCGCGAACTGCAGGCGCAATATACGATTGAACAGCAGGATCGGCGCTAGGACGGCATCGCAGTATCGTCGCGCCGCCTCGATCTAAGGCGTCTTCCAAGGAAACGCCGGGCCGCTCCTACTCAGCGCTGCCCGATCTTGGCCGTGGCTCAAATCCCGCCCAGTGCCGGGCATCCTCCGAACTTGCGAGCGAGTCAATGGCATAGCTGTGTCCTGCGAACTTTATACGCAGTGGGTTTGACTCGTCCGATCGCTGGTATGCCTCGTCCGCTTGGTTGTCCTCGTCCGCTTGGTTGACTGCTGCGTCAGCGGTAACGACATTTGAGTCAATATCGAGTTGCGCCAGATCGAGATCGTGCACAACGCCCGGTCCGAGATCGGTTCGCAGCCATAGCGCGCCGGCGGGCGTGCTGGCGATGGCGTCGATTCGACTGACGATGTCGCCACAATGGGTCACCAGGGTTTGGCCGGTAGCATTTTCGAAAACGCGAAAGATCAGCGGTGCGACGTCAAGATCGACAAACACACGCTGCGGACCGTTTTGCCAGAACCAGCGACCGCTGTCGTCGGGCTGATAGTTACGGGCGATGAAGTCGACAATGCTCGGGCTGGTGATCGAGCTGCCCAAGGCGTCGCGCTCGGCATCAAAGCCTGGATTGCCGCGATCGATCAAATACCACTTGCCACGCCGATCGAGCCGCAGCCAGCCGAACATCGCCGGCACATTTGGCCAGCGCGCCATCGCTTGTTTGACCTGCTCATCCATCAAACATCACTGCTTCCTGCCCAATCATCGCCAGATTAACGCGGCGCACAGTTCGCGCGTAGCCAGCGCGCAAAGCCTTCTTCGCTGAGCTCGCCGGCAGCAAGCGCGAGTACCGCCTGAGTGGCATTGAGCTGCGAGGCCGTCAAGCGAAAGCCGTTCAACGCCAAAAAAAGACCGGCACCCAGGAACGCCGCGCGCTTGCTGCCATCAATGAACGGATGATTTTTGGCGAGACCAAACGCATAAGAAGCGGCCAAATCAGCGAAATCAGGCTCGCCGTAGGCGACCAAATTTAATGGGCGAGCAAGCGCCGAACTCAACAATCCGGCATCGCGAATTCCCGCGCTGCCGCCATGCTCGGCCAAACTTTCGGCATGCAATAAAAGGAGCGCGCGCTGATCAACCCAGCGCCAGTTCATTTCGCGAGTTGGTGAAACGTATCTCGGTACTCACGCATGAAATCGCGACCCGCCTGTAACTGCTCGTCAAGCGTCGGATCGTAAGGCGTAATTGCATAGCCCTCGGGCGTTTCGGTGATAAAGATGCTCTGGCCCTTTTCCAGCTTCAGTTTGTTAAGCACCTCTTTCGGCAAAATAACGCCGACGGAATTACCGATTTGAGTGAGTTTCAGAGTGTGCATGGCCGAGTTCGAGAACGTTATAACAATCGTTATATTATAACAATCAGCACGGGTTTACAAGGCTTGAAAATCAGGCTTGGAAATCAAACTCAAGGTAGTGAAACGAGCGGAATCAGCGCGGCCCGCGCGTGCTCGTCTCAAAGCGCATGACCTTCTTCAGCGACTCGAACACATTAAGTGGCGAGATCTGATTCAGGCAATTGGTGTGTCCGAGCGGGCATTCGCGCTCGAAACAGGGGCTGCATTCCAGGTGTAGCCATTCGACCTTGGCACGCGTTGAACGCGGCGGTGTGTGGCGCGGGTCGCTGGAGCCAAACACGGCTACCTGCGGTCGACCGAACGCTGCGGCAATGTGCATCAGCCCCGAGTCGTTCGAAACCACCGAGGAGGCGCGCGAAATGATCGCCATGGCTTCGGTCAGCGTGGTGTCACCACACAAGTTACGCAGCGGCTGGCCGGATAGTGCGGCAATTTCGGTGGCCAGTGTTCGGTCCTTGTTCGACCCGAGCAGCACCACATTGGCCTCCGGCCATTCGGCGCAAACCAACGCCGCCAGCGACGCGTAATGGCGCGCCGGCCAGCGCTTGGCGGGGCCGAATTCGGCACCTGGACACAGCACCACAATCGGATCGGACGGATTGATGTTGTAGCGCGCCAGGATTGCCGATTCGCGCACCGTGTTCCGGCTAAGAACCGGGTTGGGTACGCCAGAGGGCATGACGTGCTGCTGCGCGAAGGCCAGTCGTGCATAGTGTTCAACCATCGGCGGGCGATGACTTCCCTGGGCTTCATAGCTGCGGTTGATCAGCCAATAACGCGCCTCGCCCCGATGGCCGATCCGCACCGGGATACCGGCCAGCCAGGGTACCAGCGCCGATTTCATCGAATTCGGCAACACATAACAACGCTCGTAGCCCAGGCGCCGGAGCCGACCGGCTATTCTCAGCCGTTCGCGCAGTTGCAGCTTGCCCTGCGATTGTGGGGCAACAATGACCTCGTTGACTTCGGCCATGGCCTCGAATACCGGCACGATGTGGGACGGCGCAAGGACGTCGATCTGGCCATTCTTGTCGTTGCTCTTTAAGAGCGCCAACAAGGGTTGCGCCATGATCGCGTCACCGATCCAGTTAGGGGCTACTACCAAATTACGCACAAGCCTTTTCCTCAAATTTTGAAGTGCTTGCAATCACTCGCCCCCAGGAGGGTGTTGGCCAATTCTGCACAACCCTTATTGTGGTGTCTTGGAGATTGCTAAAACCGTAATTTCGTCACAAATTCACAAAGCGTAAAAACAACTGAAAACAACGGCACAGCGTGTTAACTAGAGATCAGTGGCCTTTGACGACCGTTCCAGGTTTCAAACGATACTGCGTGCCGCAATAAGGGCAGGCTACCTGGCCGGTGGTGACATCCAGATAGACGCGCGGGTGCTGATTCCAGACGCTCATTTGCCGGTTCGGACAGAAGGCTGGCAGCTCGTTCGCGCCCAATTCAACCAGGCCACGGGCAGGTGCCGCAGCCGTGGCGGCCGGTTTGCTTGCCGCTTGGGCAGGTTTGGCAGGCTTTATCGGGTTCATAGTTCGCTCAAACCAGACTCAGCCAGTGCGCATACTTCTCGGACTTCCCGGCGACAATCTCAAAGAACAGGCTTTGCAGGCGAGTTGTGACCGGGCCGCGCTTGCCGTCACCGATCACTCGGTCATCGAGTTCGCGAATCGGCGTAATCTCGGCCGCTGTTCCGGTGAAGAACGCCTCATCGGCGCAGTACATTTCGTCGCGGGTAATGCGTTTCTCGACGACCGGGATGGCCAGGTCACGCGCCATGGTCATGACCGCATCGCGGGTAATGCCGTCCAGGCAGGAGGCCAGATCGGGCGTGTACAGCGTGCCATTTCGGACGATAAACACGTTTTCGCCTGAACCTTCCGAGACGTAACCCTCAATGTCCAGCAGCAACGCTTCATCGTAGCCGTGGGCGGTAACTTCCTGGTTGGCCAGAATCGAATTAATGTAATAACCGCTGGCCTTGGCCCGTACCAGCGACGAGTTCACATGGTGGCGGGTAAAGGACGAAGTCTTGACCTTGATGCCCTTGTTCAGGCCATCTTCGCCGAGATAGGCACCCCACGGCCAGACCGCGATCGAGCTGTGGATGGTATTGCCCTTGGCCGATACCCCCATTTTTTCCGAGCCAATCCAGACCAGCGGCCGGATGTAACAAGAATCGAGTTTATTGGCTCGGATGGTCTGTTTCTGAGCCTCGAGCATCTGCTCAAAACTGTAGGGAATGACCATCTGAAAAATTTTCGCCGAGTTGAACAGCCGCCGAGTGTGCTCATTCAGCCGGAACACCGCCGTACCCTTGCTGGTCTTGTAGGCACGCACCCCCTCGAACACCGCCATACCGTAGTGCAGGCTGTGCGTCAGCACATGCAGTTTGGC
>JANORY010001016.1:0-1937 GCA_031415535.1 Burkholderiales bacterium
CCCGCAGGCCGGCCGGGTCGAGGACATGCACACCGATAGCGACACCTTGAAAAAGCATCAGTCGGGGCATTTTGATCTGACCGGGCGAACCACCGGGACGATGATCGTGCGCGGCAAGACCTTCGCGGTCAACAGCATCGAGCGCATGGACCACAGTTGGGGGCCGCGCGATCCGATGGTGATCAAGAACATGTACATTCTGTCGGCGAGCTTTGGCGACGATCTGGCCTTCCACATGATTTGCCCCTGGAATCCCGAGGCCATCGGCGCCGAGCAGTTCGAGCTCACGCACGGCTACGTCCTGGATAAGGGCAAGGTCTACGGTCTGACGAGCCAGGCGACCATCACCAGCACACACCACGGTTTAATGTTGACCGGCGTCGATATGACGGTCCACGACACCCGAGGAAAACAATATCGACTCCGCGCGACCGCCGACATCGGCGCGCCCTGGGTGCCCTATCCGAGCGCAATCATTTACAACGCCCTGATGCGCTGGTCGTATGGCGAGCGCGAGGGCTACGGCGTGGTGATGAAGAACTACAGCCTGCCCTACCTGAATCGCAAACGCGGACGGTTCTACGACGATCCGTCGCCGGCGGTCATTGTTTAACGCGCGAGACAACCTGGAGACAAGCCATGAACACGATTTTACGGCCGATGTTGGCGGCACTGATGTTGGCGGCAATCACCGGCTTTGGACTCATGCCTCAGCCGACGCTGGCGCAGGACTATCCGAACAAACCGATTCGAATTATTTCAGGTAGCGCAGCGGGCGGTCCGACCGACCTGATTGCGCGAATCATCGGCGAGCGACTTTCGACCTACTGGAAGGTGCCGGTGGTCATAGAGAACAAACCCGGTGGCACCGGCGCGGTAGCGCTCGATATTGCCGCCAAGTCAGCGCCCGATGGCTACACGCTGGTGGTTGGATTCACGTCCGCCAATGTCATTTACCCGCTGCTCAATGACAAGCTGCCGTTCAACGCTCAAGAGGACTTTACACCGATCGCCCGAGCGACCTACAGTGGCACCGTCCTGGTCGTGCATCCGTCCGTGCCGGTGAATAACGTCAAGGAGTTCATCACCTATGTGAAGTCACAGCCGGTGCCACCGAACTACGGCTCCTGGGGCAATGGTTCGGGTGGGCACTTGTCGGGCGAATTAATGAAGACCTTGACCGGTATCGACATGACTCATGTCCCTTATCGATCCACCACTGCTCTGACCGTCGACATGGTGGGCGGCCATATGTTGCTTGGGGTGCTCGATACATCGAACACCATGGCCCAGGTCAAAGCCGGCAAACTTCGCGCGATTGGCATAACCGGGCCGCAACGTGTGAGAGGTATGCCGGACTTGCCGACCATGCGCGAACAGGGCGTCGATTTCGGCATCGGCATCTTTACCGGAATTCTGGGGCCGGCCAATATGCCCCGACCCATCGTTGAAAAACTGAATGTGGAAATCGTCCGTATCCTGAACGAGCCTGAAGTTCGCGAGAAGTTCCTGACTTTGTTGGGTGACTACCCGGCGCCCACCAGCGCAGCGGATTTCGACAAGTTGATCAAGGATGAACACACGGTTTGGAAGCGCGTGATTTCCGAAGGCAAGATCAAGCTTTAATGTCCGGCGGCATCGGTCAGATCTGCAAATACATGAAGATTTCAATTGCCTATGGTTGCAGGAACTGATTGCGAATCTGCTTGGACAGTAGGAGCGGACCAGACGCCGAGGCTTACAACTTCCAAGATATTCGCCATGCCGCGAACTCTGACGGGCGAACCTGATAACGCGCGAAATTTCCTTCGTGCAGGCCGATCAGTTCCGTCTCTGCAACATCGACAAATCGAGCGCTGTCGGCTTCGGGTACGCTTCGCGATGCAAAACCTTCTATGAATTTTGAGGCTTCTTTCTTGGTCAGTTTACTTTGCACG
>JANORY010001017.1:0-6004 GCA_031415535.1 Burkholderiales bacterium
TCTCGGCGCGATAGCCGGATTTGTGGTGCCGATAAAACCGGTCGACGCCAGCGACTCAGTTGCTGGTGCTCGAGTTGCTGGTGCTGAAGCGGATGCTGCTCGCGCTGCTGGCACTCGGCCGGACGTGGTCGCCTGGCGAACCAGCAAATGGCCACTGCGCCGCGAACGACTGTATCTCGTCTCCGGCGATTCACCGCTCGGACTGCGCCTGCCACTAGCCTCGCTGCCCTGGGTTCTGCCGGCTGATGTTGAACCGGATTTTCCGCTCGATCCCTTCGAGCCGCGTGCACCTTTGCCAACCCGCAGCGCAGCGAGTAGTTCGAATAGTGCGGCGGCCGACACTGCAGCGCCCAAGGAACTGCCGGATCCGCGCGAGGTCATTCACACTGCGCTCTGCGTGGAACTCCGGCAGGGACGGCTGCATGTTTTTATGCCGCCCTTGGTTCGCCTTGAAGCCAGCCTGGCGTTGATTGCGGCGATTGAAGCGACCGCGACGCAAGCCAAACTGCGCGTTCGACTCGAGGGTTACCCGCCGCCCTGGGATCCGCGACTCCGTTCGCTGAGTGTCACGCCGGACCCAGGCGTCATCGAAGTCAACGTACAGCCGGCCGCCAGTTGGCCAGAGATCACCGCCAACGTGACCTCACTATATGCATTGGCCCGCGAGACCCGCCTGGGCACTGAAAAGTTCATGCTCGACGGTCGTCACACCGGCACTGGTGGCGGTAACCATGTGACCTTGGGTGGCCCAACGCCAGCCGACAGTCCGATGCTGCGTCGCCCTGACGTGTTGCGCAGCATGATCACCTATTGGCAGAATCACCCTGCCCTTTCCTACTTGTTTTCCGGTGCTTTCATTGGTCCGACCAGCCAGGCGCCCAGAGTCGACGAGGCGCGCGACGACGTGCTTTATGAATTGGCGATCGCCTTTCAACAAATGGACCAGGTGCTGCCCGAAACCGCCGAGAGCAAACGGCCGTGGCTGGTTGATCGATTGCTGCGCAACTTGCTGGTTGACCTGACCGGCAACACCCACCGAGCCGAATTCTCGATCGACAAGCTGTATTCGCCCGATACACCCACCGGACGTCTGGGACTGGTCGAGTTTCGCGCGTTCGAGATGCCACCGCATGCGCAGATGAGCCTCGTGCAAATGTTGCTGTTGCGCGCCTTGGTAATGCGTTTCTGGCACAAGCCCTATCGCGCCGACCTGATCGCCTGGGGCACCGAGCTGCATGATCGCTGGATGCTGCCGCATTATGTCGCGCAAGATATTGCTGATGTTGCGCGCGATCTGAACGCTGCAGGTTATGCGTTTTCGGCCGCCTGGTTCGAACCGTTTATCGAGTTCCGGTTTCCACGTTATGGCACCGTGGTCTATGAAGGCATCGAGCTTGAACTGCGGCAGGCGATCGAACCCTGGAACGTGCTTGGTGAGGAAGTCAGCCGAACCGGCACATCGCGCTATGTCGACTCGTCGGTCGAACGCATGCAGATTCGCGTGCGCGGCATGACCGACTCGCGCCATGTCGTGACCTGTAACGGCCGAGCATTACCCCTGCACGCTACCGGAGTTCCCGGCGAATTCGTGGCCGGCGTTCGGTTTCGAGCCTGGGCGCCGCCGTCGGCCTTGCATCCGTCAATCGGCGTGCATGCGCCGCTGGTATTCGATCTGGTCGACAGTTGGAGTCAACGCGCGATCGGCGGCTGCACCTATCATGTCAGCCATCCGGGCGGACGCAACTACGATACCTTTCCGGTCAACGCCAATTCGGCCGAAGCCCGTCGCTTCACGCGCTTTGTCGGCCACGGCCATACGCCGGGTACGGTTGTGCTCAAGTCGGAGTCCTTGAATCCGAAATTCCCATTCACGCTGGACTTGCGCTGGAATCCGGCCGGCCGTCAAGCTTAGCGGTATGCCGAACGAAGCAGGCAAAACGAAGCAAGCAGAACCAACCAAGTAGACAAAGCGGATTCAATGCGAAAATGAATGATGACTGAAGCAATACTGGCCGATTATCCCAGCGCACATTTGCGCTATGACGAGATGTTCGCGGGCCCGGGTCAGGTTCGAGCACACTGGCAGAGCATGCTCGCGTATCTGAGTACTTCGTCATCGGCGCAGATGCAGCATCGGCTCAACACCGTGCAAAAGCAAGTTCGTGAAAACGGCGTGACCTATAACGTTTATGGTGACCCGCGCGGCAGCGATCGGCCCTGGGAACTTGATCTGCTGCCGATGATATTGCCGGCCAAGGAATGGGCGCAGATCGAAGCGGCCGTCATTCAGCGGGCCAACTTGATGAACCGCATACTGCTCGACGTCTATGGTGACCAGAAGCTGCTGGCCGACGGCGACCTGCCGGCATCCCTGGTCCATGGCCATGCCGGATTTCTGCGGCCCTGCCACGGCATTGCCCATCTGACCGGCGTTGCCCTGAATCTGTACGCGGTCGATCTGGCGCGCTCGCCCGATGGTCGCTGGTGGGCCTTGCATGATCGCACTCAGGCACCCTCGGGTGCGGGGTACGCGCTTGAGAATCGCATGGTGATCTCGCGCGCTTTTCCTGAGCTGTTTCGTGATCTCAACGTTCAGCGTGTCGCTGGATTTTTCGCCGCCTTGCGTGACAGCCTCGCGCACTGGGGCCGTTCCTGCGTGCCTTATCAAGGCAGGCACCTGAGTGAACATGAACGCCCGCTGATTGTGCTGCTGACGCCAGGACCCTACAACGAAACCTACTACGAACACGCTTATCAGGCCCGCTATCTCGGCTTCCCGCTGGTCCAGGGTACTGATCTGACGGTACGTGACGGCTTTGTCTGGTTAAAGTCCCTCAATGGCCTGCAGCGGGTGCACGTCATTGTGCGCCGGCTTGACGACGATTTCTGCGACCCGCTCGAATTGCGCGGTGACTCCCGGCTCGGCGTTGCCGGATTGACCGAGGCAGCCCGGCGCGGTACGGTCGTGATTGCCAACAGCCTCGGCTCGAATCTGCTGGAGTCCGGCGCGCTGCTGGGGTTTCTGCCCCGGCTTTGCGAGCTGATCCTGGGTGAAAAATTAAAGATGCCGTCGGTGGCTACCTGGTGGTGCGGCGAACCGGCGGCACTCGACGCCGCCGTCATGCGCTTCGACAAGCTGGTTTTCAAGCCGAGTTTTCCGCAGCTTCGCCAGCCGGCTGTGTTCGGTGCAGACCTCAGTGGTCAGGAGCGCCAACACTTCATCGAACGGCTGCGCGCTGATCCGCAAAATTTCGTCGCGCAGGAATCGGTCAATATTTCGCAGGCACCGATCTGGGCGGGCCAGAATTCCGTCAGCAAACTCGGTGCCAGCACGGTCGGCCTGCGCGTTTTTGCCTGCGCAACACCGAACGGCTATGTGGTCATGCCCGGCGGCTTGACCCGCGTTGCAAGCGGCCCTGATGCGCGCATATTTTCCATGCAACGCGGCGGTGGCAGCAAGGACACCTGGGTCATGACCGAAGAGCGGGTCAGCCAGATAACCCTGCTGCAACCGGCCACTGGCAATCAGGACCTGCTGCGTGGTGAAACTCATCTGGCCAGCCGCACGGTTGAAAATCTGTTCTGGTTCGGCCGCTACAGCGAGCGCAGTGATAACACGGCGCGACTGATGCGACGCAGCTTCGAAAGTCTGATCGAGACATCACCTGAGTATCGCGGCGGCGAGTGGCCAACCCTGATCGCGCTGTGCCAGTGGCAAGGCCTGATCGAGCTTGACCCCGGACCGGATTCCGAGTCGGACTCCGGGATGCAGCCGGCAGTGCTGGACGATGATGCGATTGAGCGGCGGCTTTTGCAAGCCATGCACGACCCCGATCTGCCCGGACTGTCCTATCAGATTCGGCAGCTTTTCCGGGTCGGCTTCAATGTCCGAGAACGGCTGTCCGAGGACAACTGGCGTTCATTGAATCGGATGCTGCAAAATCTGGCGGAACCGAATGATTCGATGACGATCAGCGATGCGTTGGCGCTGCTCGATGAAGCCGCCGTATCGTTAATGACCCTCTCGGGCTTTACGCTTGACGGCATGACCCGCGACATGGGCTGGCGGTTTTTATCGATCGGCCGGCGCATCGAGCGATTGCAGTTCATGTGCTCGGTCATTCAACATGCGTTGGCGATGCCGACAAACAGCGGACTCGAGTGGCTGCTGGAGCTTGGTGACAGCATCGTCACCTACCGAGCCCGATATGTGGCGCGGCCGGAATGGCTGGCGGCACTTGACCTGCTGTTGCTGGACGAGAGCAATCCACGCGCGATCGTATTTCAACTCGAAGGCTTGGTCGGCTATTTGAACCGGGTTTCGAAGCTGCATGGTCCCTGCGGTCAGGATCTGCTCGAACCCCTGCTCGCACAGTTGCTCGCCTTGAATCCGGCACGTGACCTGCGGCCCGGCAGCGAAGTCTTGTTGGCGCTGATGCGTAATCTTTATTCAGCCAGTTACCAACTTTCGGAGCAATTGGCCTCGCGATTCTTTAGCTATGCCGGTCGAATCGATGCACGGGTTTTCAAGAGTTGAGCATGTCTGAGTCAAACATGACGAACCGACCGTACTCCGCCCGATTTCACGTGGCGCATGAAACGCGCTATGAATACGCGTCGGCGGTTGCGCTGTCGCAACAGTTGTTGCATTTGTCGCCGCGCAATTTTGAATTCCAGCAATGCTTGTCACACCAACTTGAGATTGATCCGGCAAGCACTGAACGACATGTGGCGGTCGATTTCTTCGGTAACGATACCGAATACCTGGTGATCTCCGATCCGCATGAACGTTTGCTGATCAGCGCTGAGTCCCAGCTTTCCTTGAACGCGCGCCCCGGCCTCGAATTGATCGCCGATTCAATTAGTTGGGAGAGGGTTCGCGACGGATTGCGACGGATTGGCGATGCGACCCGACTGGAGCCGATCAAATATCTGTATGAGTCACCGCATGTAGCGCTCGGCGAGTATCTGATCGACTATGCCCATTCGAGTTTCACAACAGGCCAATCGGTTTTGGCCGGCGCCTGGGATCTGGTGCAGCGAATTCACAATGAGTTCGCGTTCGATCCGAAAGCGACTGAAATCTCGACACCGCTCAGTGAGCTCATGACTATCCGGCGTGGTGTTTGCCAGGACTTCGCACATCTGATGATCGGCTGCCTGCGCAGCTTGGGCATTCCCTGTCGTTATGTCAGCGGCTATATTCTGACCATGCCTGCGCCCGGCAAGGAGCGACTTATCGGTGCCGACGCCTCACACGCATGGGTGTCAGTTTATTGCCCAAGCATTGGCTGGGTTGACTTCGATCCGACCAATGCCTGTATGGTGAACCTCGAGCACTTGACCTTGGGCTGGGGCCGCGACTTCAGCGACGTCACCCCGGTGCGCGGCGTTATGTTGGGCGGAGGCGGAGCGCAGCAACTTGAGGTCAGTGTGACGGTGACTCCGTTGCCAACCTTGGTGAATCACGAGAACCATTGAGTATGTTGCGAGAACCATTGAGCACGCTGCAGGAGCCATTTAGGACACTGCCGGAGCCATCAAGCAACATTTCACCGTCGAGTGCGCCAACCCGCGAACAAGTGCTTAGACACTTGCGGCGAACCGTTGAGGTCGCAAAACGCGCGCTGAGCCTGGGCAAACATCCGTTTGGTGCCCTTCTGGTCGCGCCCGACCATGAGACTGTATTGCTTGAGCAGTGCAACATTGACACGGTCAATCACGCCGAGTCGACGCTCGCCCGAATCGCCGCCAGCAACTACCCGTCGCAGTATCTATGGCAATGCACCTTGTATACCTCGGTCGAGCCGTGCTGCATGTGTTCCGGCACAGTCTACTGGGCCAACATTGGTCGTGTGGTGTTCGGCATGACCGAGGCCCAGTTGCTCGACAGCACCGGCAATCACGACGAAAACCCGACCATGAGTGTCACGTCGCGCTACGTGTTTGATCATGGTCAGAAGCGAATCGATCTGATTGGACCGGTCGACGAGATGGTTGCAGA